>RFHT01000012.1 GCA_003696835.1 Bacteroidota bacterium | reverse complement strand
CTCTACAATTTTGGCTTCCTCACAGGCGCAAACACTTACCAGAATCAGTAGCGTGATATAGACGGGATATTTCACAGGCGCAAGTTACATCTAATAGAACGGAATAAAAAATCACATATTTTGAGCATAGGTAGTGGGAAACAGCCGGGCCGCTCAGTTCATCGGTTGAGCCAGGTCTTGAAGTTGCGGGTGCGGTCGGCACTCACAATGGCTTCCACATCGCTGCTGGGCAGCAGCTCCACCTTGATTTTGCTTTTGGAGTAATTGTACATGTGCTGAATGGCCTGGTAGCTGATGATAAACTGCCGGTTGATGCGGAAAAAATCGCGGGGGTTGAGCAGGCTTTCCAGCTTGCCCAGGGTATAGTCCACAATGTGTTTGCGGTTGTCTTTGGTGATGAGGAATACATAGCGCTTCTGGCCGTAAAAATAAGCCACTTCCTCCACCGGGATGGAGCGGAGCTTGTCACCCGAGCTCACCAGAAACCGTTGCTGAAAGTTGGACTGGCCTTCCTCTTGCCTGAAGGCCTGCATGAGGCGGCCCACATCCACAAACTGGTTTTCACCCAGCCGACGTTTGTACTTGTTCAGGCTTTTTTCCAGCACCTCCTTTTTCACCGGCTTGAGCAGATAGTCAATGCTGTTCACCTCAAAGGCCCGTATGGCGTACTGGTCATAAGCCGTAGAAAAAATAATGGGCGTAAACACATCTATCGCTTCAAATATGCTGAAACTGTTGCCATCGGCCAGCTGGATGTCCATGAAAATGAGGTCGGCTTCGTTGGACTTCAGCCACTGGATGGAATCTTCCACCGTGTCAATCACTTCCAGTATGTTGGCCTGAGGCTCCAGCTCTTTGAGCAGGCGTATGAGGCGTTTGGCTGCCAGCTGTTCATCTTCTATGATGAGGATATTCATGGGGCGGATAAAGGGATTAAAGGAATTTTTGCAATATAATGAGCATTTTCCAAATAAAAACGCGGCGGCTCATCGCTAAAAAAGCGGTAGCGCTCCCGCAGGTTGTTCAGCCCTATGCCCGTAGAAGCTACCCGGGCCTTTTTCTCCTGATAATTGTTTTTCACCACCAGGTAGTTGCCCTCCACATACAGCTCGATCACCAGCGGCCGCTTGCGCGATGCCACATTGTGCTTGATGGCATTTTCTATGAGCAATTGCAGCGAAAGCTGGGGGATTTTGCAGCTCATGCGGTTCAGGGCCGGGTCCACCTTCAGCTGCAGGCTGTCGCCAAAACGGATTTTTTGAAGGAAAAAATAATCGTGTATAAACCGCATCTCATTCTGTACCGATACCAGCTCCTCCCGCGTGTGCTCCAGCACGTAGCGGTACACCTCGGCCAGCTTTTCGATAAACTTCTCCGCCGTGTCGGGATCATCGTGCACCAGCGAGGCCACAGAGTTGAGACAATTAAATAAAAAATGGGGGTTGACCTGGTTTTTGAGAATTTCAAACTGGGAGCGGATGTTTTCCTTTTGTTGGCGTTCGTACTCCTTCTCCTTTTGGGCCGACTCCAGCAGCAGGCGATTGCGCTCGCGGGTGAGGGCCTCATTTTCGGCCCTCAGCCTCAAAGACTCCAGCGCCTTGTCGATGATGGCCTTGAGCTCCTGCTGTTTCCAGGGCTTGAGCAAAAAATAATCCACCTTCCCCTTGTTGATGGAGTCAATGATAGAGCCCACATCCCCATAGCCAGTGAGTACCATGCGAACGGTGTGCGGAAACTCCGGCAACACTTTCTCCAGAAACTCCACCCCCGTCATGCCCGGCATGCGCTGGTCGCTGATAACCAGGCTGATGTGTTCCCGGCGCATAATTTCCAGCCCCTCCTCCCCGCTCTGAGCTACAAAAATGGGATAGTGCCGCCGGAAGGAAGAATGGAAGGTTTGTAAATTCCGGGCCTCATCATCCACATATAAAATGTTGAAAGGCGGAAGTATTTGACTGGCATTTTCCATCATACAGGCATTCCCTGCTGCTAATATACTCAAAAATTACTTGGAAAAAATGTAAAAATTCTCCCTCACAGGCAACGCCACCGCTGCCCTGTTCGTCATAAGTTAGAATAATGGGTTCCAAACCTTCCAAGACAGTAGTACCCATACTACTTACCCAGCATTTTTTCCTGATGTCGTTGCTTGTAAGTCGCTCTGATACGGAACCCGTCGGAGGGGACTTACAAGCAATTATTTTTATAATGGGAAATTGTGAGTTCTGGCAATTTTAATACATTGATTATCAGGGCAGGCAAGCCATAGTTGAGGCAGGTGCTAGCTAAAGTGGCGGCAGGCAGCGCCGTATTTTGCCACTTTTGTTGGACGAATACGGATATTTTCGTACCTTTTAGCATGAAATTTGATCCACTTTTTGCGTACGATTCTTTCTTTTCTCATCTTGTAAAAAACGCGTCTTAATCATGATCACGAGTTCTTATCAACCTGTGGCTGGTCGATTTTTGATCTCAGAACCTTTTATGCACGACCTCAACTTTCGCCGCTCGGTGGTATTACTGGTAGAACACGGCGACAAAGGCAGTCTGGGTTTTGTGCTCAACCGGCAGCTGGACATCACCATCAATGAGGTGGTGGAAAACCTTCCTCCCCTGAGCGCGCCGGTGTTCATGGGCGGGCCGGTAGAGCAAAGCACCCTGCACTATGTGCACCGCCTGGGCGAGCAGCTTACGGGCAGCCGCAAAGTGTATGAAGGCGTGTACTGGGGAGGCAATTTTGAAGAATTGAAAGAACAAATTATACTCGGCAGGGTAGCACCTGGCGACATCCTCTTTTTTATCGGCTATTCCGGCTGGAGCCCCGGCCAGCTCAAAGACGAGCTCGAAAGAAAATCCTGGATCGTTGCGCCCGAAGACCCCAACTTTATCTTCCGCGATACCTATGACGACATGTGGAGAAGCGTACTCAAAACCCTGGGCGACAAATACCGCATTATTTCCAACTACCCGGTGGACCCCCGCCTCAACTGAGCCTGCGGGCCAGAAAAACAGGGGAAACATTGAACCAATTTAAACATGAAAAAATACCTCTTAACAGTTTGCCTGCTGCTGAGCCTATGTGGGCTGAGTACCTTGCTACCTGCACAGCAAACGCAGCTTTCAGGCGAGCTCCTCAATTGTGAGATCGACTCCCTGCGCCTGTACGAAATTGACGGGGGCATGCTGCGCCCCCTGGCCGCGGCTCCCCTCAACCCCCAGGCCGGCACCTATACCTTCAGCTTTGCCCTGGAAGCTTTGCCCCTGGGCTTTTACCTGCTGGGAGCCGACGACCCCCGCAACAGCCGCCTCATGATTTTGGGCGAAACCACCACTGAGCTCAAACTCACCGGCCAGTGCAACAGCCTGAGCCAGCTTAAATTATGGAACTCCAGCCTCAACACCGACTACGCCACAGTTATGCAGCTGGCCGAAAGCCAGCAGCAGCAGTTCAGCCAGCTGGTAAACCAGTACCGCCTGGCCCAGCGCCAGGGAAGCGATACCGGAGAGATACTCACCGCCATGGCCCGCCTGGATGCAGCCAAAGTAGCCCTGCTCGACTCCCTCAAAACGGCCAACCCCTTTATTGCCAAAACCCTCGCCCTGCGCACCTACCTCGGCTACCAGAGCCAGCCAGAGCTGGCCAAAATCTACAGCAGCGAAGCCGAGTATTTCGCCAAAGCTTATTTTCGCTTTGTCGATTTCTCCGACCCCGCCTACAACCACATCCCCGACATACACCAGGCCTTTCGCACTTACACTTATACCCTCACGCGCCTGGGGCTCTCCAGCCAAAGCCAGCTCCAGTACATACAGGACATACTGGCCCAAATTCCCGCAGGCAGCAAAGCCCACAAAATGGCCCTGCTGGGAGCCACGGCCGGCCTCAAAGGCAACAATGACGACGCCTACGTGCAGCTTGCCCAGGCTTTTATCGACCAGTATGGAGGCGAGCAGGGTACGGTGGCAGCCCAGCTCCACCAGGACGTACAAAGCCTCAGGGCGCAGCTCGTGGGTGGGCAGGCCCCCGAAATTCACCTGCCCACACCCGAAGGCGACTCCCTGCGCCTCTCCGACCTGCGCGGAAAGGTGGTGCTCATCGACTTCTGGGCCAGCTGGTGCGGCCCATGCAGGCGCGAAAACCCCCACGTAGTGCGCCTCTACAACAAGTACAAAGACAAAGGCTTCGAAATTCTGGGCGTCAGCCTCGACCGGAACAAACAATCATGGGTAAAAGCCATTGAAAAAGACGGCCTCAGTTGGAAACACGTCTCCGACCTCAAATACTGGCAAAGCGAAGCTGCCCGTACCTACGGCGTCAATGCCATCCCCCATACGGTGCTGGTGGATGCGGAAGGAAAAATTATCGGGAAAAAATTGAGGGGACAGGCCCTGGAAAACAAGCTGGCCGAAATATTTGGGCAATAATACGGCCCTCATACCGCGCTGTGCTGGTATGTCGCAGCCCGGGTGCCGGCCGCGTCCTGCGCTTCGCCCTCCTCCAGTTCTTCGGGTAGTTTTACGCTATAGATGATCTTGCGTATCGTGTCGAATTGCAGATACGGATAGGTCTCCAGGATGAGCTCAATGGCATCGGCTGAGCGCAGGCCCTGCTGCCTGTACGCCAGGTAGCGGCGTTTGATCTCGAAGTCGCGCAGCACCTTTTTGTTCAGCAGGTTGAGTCTGGAAAGCGTGGTATAAAGCTCGTCTGATACAAGCTGGCAAATAGGATTTGTCATGGCTCCTCCTTTAAATGTTTGTAAACAATTTAAAGGTAGATGTGCATCATGTCATGAGGGGTTTTGAGGGTTTGAAGAAAATCATAGAGACGGTTGCAGGAATTTGAGCAAAACAAATTGCCGTACACGGCCGCCAACGCCCTTCCCTTTTTTTGCTTCCTAAAACTTAAAGCCCACCGACATCACCACCGAATTCACCGTCTTGTTGTTCACGATAGTGGGCACAAACACATTGGGACTGGCCGTGTTATAAGGGTTCAGCTTTTCGTTTTGCTGCTGGTTTACAAAAGTAACGTCCAGGCTGTAATTGGGTTGCCTCAGCCCGAGTCCAAAAGAAAGTACCCTGCGGTCGGGATTGTTCAGGCTCATGAGGCTGGCATCGGGGTAGTCGAGGTACTCCAGGGCCTCGTCAGTGAGGGCGCGGCCATAGAGGGCACCACCGGCCCGTATCCTGAATATGTCGATGCGCGCCTCGGCACCCAGGCGTATGTTCAGGGCCGATTTAAACAACTCCTGAATATTGGCATTGGCATCCTCAAAATCATCAAACCCAATGGAATTGATGTCGGTATTTTTGTTGCTCAGCTTGGAGCTGGTGTAGTCGGTGTATTCCACATCGGCCGTGATAAAGCCTTTTTTGCCCAGCAGGTACATGCCGCCAAAGGTGATGCGGAAAGGCGTGGTCATGTTGTACTCAAACTGCCCCGGCTCGGAGGTCTCCTCCAGCTCCGTGGCACCGGTTACAAAGGTGAGGTTGTGCTTCATGCGGCTGCTGAACTCATCGGTGAGCGAAAAATAGGTGGGGCTTTGGGCCGAAATGCCCAGACGAATAAAGTCTGAAGGCCGCACAATGATGCCCAGGCGCCCGTTGATGCCCAGCCCGCGGGTGGTGAAGTTATCGGCAAACTCCAGGCTGTTGAAAGGCGTTTCCAGCGGAAAACCCGCCGGGTTGTCTTCCAGGTTTTGATAAAACTCGTGCAGGTTGTTGATGTCCTCCTCCCGGTAGAGAAACTGCCGCTCGTAGCGGATGGACTGTATGCCTACCGTCAACCCCACGTAAATGAAGTCATCCACATTGCCCGCCAGCGACAAAAACCACTCGTTGTTGCGGCCTTCGTCTATGATGCGGGCCGACTGCTGCACCCGCCCGTCGTTGACGGCGGGGAAATAGCGGTTGGTTTCTCCCCTGAGGGTGTCGATGAGAAAAGTGTTGAAGGCCATACCGGCCAGACTGGTGCTGGATGCCAGATCCTCCACGAAGATCCCGTCGGCCCATTCCACAAACATATCCGTGATGGAGCTGAGCTCATTGTAGCCGCTCACCGAAATTTCCCGCCGGTAGTTGTCGATCTGGTTCTGACCAAAGGCAAAGGTGTAGGAAACCAGCCCCTTGGTGGCAGGCTCATAAGCGCTGCCCGTGTCGTAGTAGAGCGGGTTGTAAAAAGCCAGGCCCCAGTTGGACAAGGTGAGGGTTTGAGCAGAGGTGTTGCGACTGTTGCCCAGGTAGCTGGCGTCGCTGTTTACCAGCTTAAAAGCCGGGCTGACCACAAACTCCGAACTGCGGTAAAGAGCCAGTCCGGCCGGGTTGAGGTAAGCGCTGCTGAGGTCGGCTCCGGCAGCCGAAAAGGCGCCGCCCAGGGCCAGAGAACGGGCCGTACCCACTGGAGAAGTCTGGGCAAAGCGGAGTACATCCGACTCACTCTGGCTGTAGATGGCGTCCATTAGCCCCATCAGAACCAGAAAAGTGAAAATAAATCGTTTGACCATGTGTTTGAATATTGGATGAAACATGAAGTGTGCGGCCTGAAGGCCCAGAAAAAAATAGGGCGAGAGATGCTCGCCCTGTAAGATAGTTTATGCAGTATGTTGTTAGGAGCGCAGCTCCATAGTAAGGGATCAAGGTCTTACGGGCCGGCGGCTGCTGGAGCCGGAACTACTGGGCCTGCTACTGCCGGAGCTGCTGGGCCTGCTGCTGGGGCGAGAAAAACTGCCGCTGCTGCTGGGTCTGCTGCTGGGACGCGAATAGCTGCCGCTGCTGGGCCTGCTACTGGGGCGTGAAACCCCGCTGTTGTTGGGCCTGCTGCTGGGCCGGGTATAGCTGTTGTTGGTCCGTGGCCGACTGTAGGTGCTGTTGTTGGGCCGGGTATAGGAGTTGTTGCGGCGGCTGTCGTTATTGCGCAGTCCGCTGCTGTTGGCGTTGCTGTTGGGGCGCGTATATACCCGGGGCGAATTGTTGCGGTTGGGCCGGTTGGTATAATTCTGGTTCCGGTTGGTGCTTGAAGGCCGCATGCGGCTGTTGGTATTGGCATTGGCCGGAGAGTTGGACACCGTTTGGGTGCGCGTTTTGGGCGCCAGGTACATACCCGAGCTGTTGGTGGTATTAGTGCGGGTGGAGGTGTAGCCCGGCTGCCGCGCTTCGCGCCGCCTTTCGTTGCGTGCTACACTTTCTCTGGCAGAACCCTTGTAGCTGGTGTTGGTGCGCACCGAGGAAGTGGTGCTTTCACGACGGCCTACGTAGTAGCGCTGCCAGTTTCTGGCTGCTGCCGTACCGGCCACGCCGGTGGTGTAGGCATAGGGCGGGCAGTAAAAGGCACTGCCATATCCGTAGGGATTGTAAAACCCATTTCCTAAGCCGCCATAAAATCCATTATATCCAAATGAAGGGGCAAAGCCGTAATAAGTGCTCACCCAGGGATTGTAATAATTGTAGTAATCATAATAATTTGCTCCCCAGCTGTTGTAGAAACCCGAATAAAAGGGATCGTTGTAATAGCGCCAGTTCAGGCTGGAGCCAAAGCGGGGGCGTGTCCAGCTGTACCAGCCGTAGTTGCTCCAGCGGTTCCATGAATTCGTGCCCAGCACAAAGTACAGGTCGTTGGAGAAGTAGGGGTCGTAGTAGCGCCATGCGCTGCTACCAGTACTAAATCTTCTGAGGCGACGGGAGAAATAGAAATCGTCCTCGTCATATACCTCATCGCGGTAGGAGTTGATGGGGCGCCTGTTGGTACGGTAAGCGCTGTTGTCACGCTCATTGGAAGTATATACCTCAGGGCCTTCATTTTCAGTAGCCGCCACTTCATTAGATTGGGCAATGTCGGCACTGGTAAAATATACATCATCGTATTCAGCATTTGATGCATAGCGCGAGTTGACACAGGCGCTTGAAAGCAGAGCAAAAGCTGCGATGAAAAGTACAATTCTGGGTCTCATATTACCTTTGGTTATTCGTTCGACTTGAGTTGAGAAGATACCACTGTTCAAATATACGTAAATAAAGTGAAATTTGCTATTTCATCCTGCCTGCTTATCACACAAATGAACAAGCGTGTTGGATTTTTTAGCAGGAGTGCAGCATTTTTCCCGCTTGTATGCAATAGTTGCCGCTTCCTTTTAGGTAGAAATTCGCCTTTTTGCCACGGTGAAGTCTGAATAAGGAGGTAGATAAACAAAAATACCCTCTTATTTAGAATGATTCTAAATGTGGGAAAAATTGGGAATCTTTGCAAATACTTCTTTGAACTAAAACCGGACTTATATTAACTTGCGGCCCGAAATAAAGAGGCGTATTACATTTAAACTGATTGTTGAGATAAACAATTATTTCACTGCGAAGTTTCAGGAAAAAATGCTCCACTATGAAGCTTAATATAACTCTAAGACACATTTTTTCTCTCATCTTTTTGCTGCTGACAGCTACCCTCCACCTGCAGGCGCAGGACCTGGCAGAAGGAGAAACCCTCTTCAAAAACAACTGCAGCAGTTGCCACCGTACTTCTGGAGCTGTGCTCATTGGCCCCCCTCTGGGAGGCGCTAAAGCCAAGTACGAAAACGACAAGGAATGGTTGCACCAATGGGTGCGCAATTCCCCCGGCCTCATCAACTCGGGCGATGCCAAAGCCGTGGCCCTCTTTGAGCAGTACAACCGCGTGCTCATGACGCCCTTCCCGGCCCTCACCGATGAGCAGATCGACAACATCCTGGCCTGGGCCGAAGAGGATGCCAAGCCAAAGGTGGATGTGGCAGTTAATGGAACTACCCCGTCGGACCCCTTTGCCGACCCCAAGATTTACTACACCCTGCTGGCCCTGGTGGGCATACTGGTGATGATCTCCCTCATTTTGGTGGTGATCACCGCCACGCTGGTGTCGGCCGTGAAGGCCAAGGACGGAGGCGAGCCCCTCACCCTGGCGGCTGTGCGCACCCGCACGGTGTCCCTGCTCAAAAACAAGTTTGTCATCACCGCCATCATCGTCGTGGCCCTTACCGGGGGTACCACCAAATCCATCATAGAGGCGCGCAAGATTGGCCTGCACCAGGGGTATATGCCCGAGCAGCCCATCAAGTTTAGCCACAAGCTGCATGCAGGTACGCACAAAATAGATTGTGAATACTGCCACTCTGGTGTGCGCAAGAGCAAAAACGCCTGGATCCCCTCGGTGAATGTGTGTATGAATTGCCATAAATACATTCAGAACGGACCCCAGTACGGCACCGAAGAGATTGCCAAGGTGCTGGCTGCCTGGAACGAGCAGAAGCCCATTGAGTGGGTGCGCATACACAACCTGCCCGACCATGCCTACTTCAACCACGCCCAGCACGTGGTGGTGGGCGGCCTGAAATGCCAGACCTGCCACGGCCCCGTGGAGGAAATGGAAGTGGTGTACCAATTCAGCGACCTGGGCATGGGCTGGTGTATCGACTGCCACCGCAAAGAGCCGGTGAAACTCAAAGATATTGACGGAAACATCATCCCCACCACTTCTACCGTGGAGGACATGGGGGGACTGGACTGTATGAGGTGTCATTATTAATTATTCAACATTCGTCAGACTTTAATCATCAATTATGAATAAACCCAGATACTGGAAAGAGTTAGAGGAGTTGGAGCAAAGCCCGGAATTTTTGGCGCAGGCAGGCAAGGAATTTCCCACCGACCTTACCGTGGAAGCGGCCCTGGAGCAAGCCAATGATGAGACTTTTGCTTTTGCCGCTAACCGCCGGGATTTTCTGAAGGTGTTTGGATTTGGCATTACTGCCGCGACGCTCTCAGCCTGCTTTGAGGCACCCACCAAAAAGGCCATTCCCTATGTAAACAAGCCCCTGGACGTGGTGCCGGGTGTAGCCAACTACTATGCATCTACCAGCAGCACGGGCATGCCGGTGCTGGTAAAGGCCCGCGAAGGACGCCCCATTAAACTGGAAGGCAACCCCGACTCCAGCCTTACCCGTGGCGGCCTCAGCGCAGTGGACCACGCCAGCCTGCTGAGCCTGTACGATGTGGACCGCCTGCAGCAGCCCCTCAAGCAGCAGAAAAAAGCCAACTGGGCTACCGTTGACGGCCAAATACGCCAGAAGCTGGACGCCATTATGCAGGCCAATGGCAACGTTCGCGTGCTCACCGGCACCGTCCTCAGCCCGGCTACCCGGGCTGTGATAGCTGATTTTCTGGCCGATAACCCCAACGCCAAACACATCAGCTACGACGCAGTTTCCTATTACGCCATTGCCAAAGCCCACGAACTGGACTTTGGCCAGAAGGTGATTCCTTCCTACCGCATGGAAAATGCCGATGTGATTGCCAGCTTCTCCTGCGATTTTCTGGGTACCTGGCTTTCGCCCGTGGAGTTTTCCTGGAAGTACATGCAAAAGCGCAATCCCGACCAGGACAGCATGTCGCGGCATTTTCAGTTTGAATCTCTCATGACCATTACGGGCATCAAAGCCGACCTGCGTTTCCCCATCAAACCTTCGGACCAGGGCGTGGCTTTGCTCAACCTGTATAACAAGGTAGCCCAGCGCCTGGGCAAGCCCGTGATTCCCGGCGTGCCGGAGTTCAACGTGGCCATGAACGCCCTGGACAAAGTAGCTGCCGAGCTGGTGGCCGCTCAGGGACGCTCCCTGGTGCTCTGCGGCACCAACGACCTGGACTGCCAGCGCGTGGTAAATGCCATCAACTTTGCTCTGGGCAACTACGGCGAAGTAATAGACGTAGCCAACCCCTGCCTGCTGAAGCAGGGCGACGACGAAGCCCTGGCTCAGCTGGCCGAAGAACTCCGGAACGGACAGGTAAATGCCCTCTTTGTCTATGGCGCCAACCCCGCCTACAACTCCCCCTATGCGGAGGTGTTTAAAGAGGCCATTCCCAAGCTGGAGCTTTCCGTTTCTCTGGCCTCCAAGGAAGATGATACCTCCCGCCTGTGTGAATATGTGTGCCCCGACAGCCACTATCTGGAGTCCTGGAACGATGTACAGCAGACGGCTACCCACTACAGCCTGGTGCAGCCCACCATTAACCCCATTTTTGATACCCGCCAGGCCCAGGATTCCTTCCTGAAGTGGTCGGGCAGTACGCAAAAATACTCCGCATACCTCAAGTCGTTCTGGCAGGCAGAATTCTTCCCCCAGCAAACGACTTCTTTGATTTTTGCCGATTTCTGGAACGAAAGCCTGCGCAAAGGGGTGATGGCCCTGCCACCGGCCGAAGCCGTGGAGCTTTCTGCCGACGTACAGGCCCTGGCCGAGGTGGCCGTCAACCTGACTCAGCAGCGGCAGCAGGCCGGCGAAGGACACCAGTTATTGGTATATGAAAAAGTATCTCTGCGCGATGGCGAAATGGCCAACAACCCCTGGCTGCAGGAACTGCCCGACCCCGTGAGCCGTGTGAGTTGGAGCAACTACCTCACCGTGGCCCACAGCGACGCACAGGAAAACGGCTGGAAAACCCATGATGTGGTGAGGCTAAAAGTGGGAGAAAAGGAAGTGCGCACCGTGGTGTATGTACAGCCCGGTCAGGCAAAAGGTACCTTTGGCCTGGCATTGGGCTATGGCAGGGAAGGGGCAGGCCGCACGGCCGCCCAGGCCGAGGGCGTGGATGCCTATCCCTTTGTGCGCCTGCACAATGGCATGCAGTGCCTCTGGAGCACAGGCGCCGCCATTACCCGCACCGGCCAAAGCTCCCAGTTGGCGCTCATTCAGAAGTTTAATACCCTGTATGACCCCGCTAAGGGTGAGCAGTTTGGCAATGACTACGACCGTACCGAACACATCATTAAGGAAACGGTATTTCCCTTCTACCACGACCCCAACACGGTCAATGCGGAAGGGCACAACCCCTGGCAAGAGTCGCTGGAGGAGTATTCCGAAAAGAAAAAGCACCTGGTAACGCTCTGGGATGCCCATTTTAAATACTACGAAAAAGAGGGCGACGGACATGATGAAGCAGGCGCTTCCAAAGAAGAAGCCTACCAACCCATACACTGGGCCATGGCCATTGACCTCAACAAGTGTACGGGCTGTGGAGCCTGTGTGGTGAGCTGCCAGGCCGAAAACAACGTGCCTGTGGTGGGCAAAGACGAAGTGCGCCGCAGCCGCGACATGTACTGGATGCGCCTGGACCGCTACTATAGTGGCGACCCCGACAACCCCGATGTGGTGATACAGCCCATGCTGTGCCAGCACTGCGACAATGCCCCCTGTGAAACCGTGTGCCCCGTACTGGCTACTGTCCACAGCAAGGAAGGCATTAACCAGATGGCCTACAACCGCTGTGTGGGTACCCGCTACTGCGCCAACAACTGCCCCTACAAGGTGCGCCGCTTCAACTGGCTCAATTACACCAACACCCCCCAGTTCAAAGACATCAACCCCGCTTATGAAAGCAATAAGCTGGGCCACCTGGTGCTGAACCCCGACGTAACCGTTCGCTTCAGGGGGGTAATGGAAAAATGCTCTTTCTGTGTGCAGCGCCTGCAGGAAGCCAAGCTCAGGGCCAAGATCAAAAACGACAGCACCCTGGCCAAACCCAAAGACGGGGAGGTACAAACTGCCTGCCAGCAGTCATGCCCCACGGGTGCCATCATTTTTGGCGACCGCAATGATGTGAACAGCGAGATTCACAAATTGTACAAGCCCTCCTACTGGTCTGAGCCCGACGCCAAGGACCCCGCTGCCCGTGGCTACCATGCCCTGGAAGAGGTGAAAACCCTGCCCTCGGTGAAGTACATGAGCCTGGTGAGAAACCGCACCGTGGAAGAGTGGGAAGAAAAGGAAGAGGCCGTCAGAAAGGCTCAAACTTATGACAAAAGCTAATTCAATTGAGCAATTACATAAAAGCTGATACAGCTGTGAGCAATCGAACTAAGAAAACGAAATATCATACATTATGAGTCATGTAGAATCGCCCATTCGCCAAAAGTGGGTTACCAATACAGATACTTATAACCAGATATCCAGAGATGTCATCAAGCCCATTGAGTCCAAACCCAACCTCAGATGGCTGGGGGCTACGGCTTTTTCGGGTCTGGTGATGACCATCGGCTTTGCCCTGATTGGCTGGACAATATGGGAAGGGATTGGTACCTGGGGCCTCAACAGAACGGTGGGCTGGGCCTTTGACATCACCAACTTCGTGTTTTGGGTGGGGATTGGTCATGCCGGGACCCTGATTTCGGCGGTTTTGCTGCTTTTCCGGCAAAAATGGCGTAACTCCATCAACCGGGCCTCTGAAGCCATGACCATCTTTGCCGTGTTGTGTGCCGGCCTCTTTCCCCTGCTGCACATGGGCCGCCCCTGGTTGGGGCTGTGGTTTTTGCCCCTGCCCAACACCCGCGGTTCTCTCTGGGTAAACTTCAACTCTCCCCTGCTGTGGGACGTATTCGCTATCTCTACTTACCTCACCGTATCGCTGGTGTTCTGGTACCTGGGCATGGTGCCCGACTTTGCCACCATCCGCGACCGCCTCAAGCGACTGGGACGCAACATTGCCTCTTATATATATGGCCTGCTGGCTTTTGGCTGGGAAGGTTCCAGCCGCAACTGGTCCAGGTATGAGATCGTTTCGCTCATACTGGCCGGCCTGGCTACGCCCCTGGTGCTTTCGGTACACTCCATTGTGAGTATGGACTTCGCCACCTCGGTAATTCCCGGCTGGCACACCACCATCTTCCCGCCCTACTTTGTGGCTGGGGCCATCTTCTCGGGCTTTGGCATGGTACAAACCCTCATGGTGGTTACCCGCAAGGTGTATAAGCTGGAAAACTACATCACCCTGGACCACATGGAGTCCATCGCCAAAATCGTCATTGCCACGGGCTCTCTGGTGGGCCTGGCCTACATGACGGAGTTTTTCGTGGCCTGGTACTCCGGTAGCATCTGGGAGCGATATACCTTTGTAAACCGCGCCTTCGGGCCCATGGCCTGGGCATACTGGATCATGTTCAGCTGTAACGTGATCACGCCCCAGCTGTTCTGGTTCCGCGCTATTCGCCGCAACATGGTGCTGACCTTCATCATCTCCATTTTTGTTAACGTGGGCATGTGGTTTGAGCGATTTGTGATCATCGTTACCTCGCTTTACAGAGACTTTCTGCCTTCATCCTGGACCAATTACATCCCCACTTATGTGGAGATAGGCATATTTACCGGTACCCTGGGCTTGTTTATGTTCTGCTACTTCTTGTTCTCCAAATACCTGCCGGTGGTGAACATGTTTGAAGTAAAAACCCTGCTCACGCATCCCAAAAAGCCCGACGGGCTGGAGGGGGCCAGAGAGCCGGAGTCTGTAAATGCATAAACTGCGCAGTAGCGCCCTGAGGCCGGCCCCGTAGCCTGTATGAAAATGGGCAGGCTGAGGTGCGAACATCACAAGTGCTAACCATCAGACTATTGACCAAAAGATATATGAAAAAGCGTTTCTTACTTGGCAAGTTTTGGAATCCGGACGACACCCTTTCCGCCCTCGGTAAGCTGAGGGAAGAAGGGGTATGGATTCACGATGTATATTCGCCTTTTCCCATTCACGGGATAGAGCCCTACCTCAACATCAAGCGTACGCGCCTCACCATTGCTGCCTTTATTTACGGCTGCATGGGGGCCCTCACGGCTTTGCTGCTGATGGGGTCTATTTACGGCTTTATCTGGCCCATGGACATAGGCGGCAAGCCTTCGCTGGCCTGGCCCGACTTCGTGCCCATCACCTTTGAGCTTACCGTGCTCTTTTCTGCCCATGGCATGGTGCTCACCTTTTTGATCGTGGGCCAGTACTGGCCTGGCAAAAAGGTGCAGTTGATGGACGAGCGCCAGTGCGATGATGTATTCGTGGTGGCCATCGACAAGGAGAAGATTGCCCCTGAAGACGAGGGCCGTATCAGCCAGCTCATGAATGAACATGGTGCATTTGAAATCAGTGAAAAAGAAGTTTAAGCTCATGTATATCTCAAACTCATATAAATTCCTGCCCTTTTGGGTGATCCTGGGGTTGTCGGTGGTGTGGGGTGGTTGTTATTTTGGGTATAACGACAAAACCAAGCGCAACAAAGAGTTTTCGCCCAACATGTACAACTCCATTCCGCTGGAGCCTTTTGTACAAACGGTAGAAGACACCACGGCCCGCAATCCCATATTTCCCGACGGGCTCAATGCACAGCCTGCTCCGCACGGCACGGTGCCGCGCGATTCCTGGTATGTTTCGGAGGCTTACACGCCTTATCCCTTCAGCAATACCAACGAGGGCTACGATAGTGCGGGCCAGTTTTTGACCAGCCCCCTGGCCGATACCAGCGTGCAGGGCATCAACTGCAGCCAGGAGACCTTCAACCGCGGCAAACGCATTTTCGAGGTGTACTGCATCATGTGTCATGGAGCCAATGGCGATGGTAAGGGCAACCTGGTAACCTCGGGGGTGTTTGGTAATGTGCCCTCCTACAAGGACCCCAACACCCTGAAGTTTTTGCCCGTGGGCAAAATGTTTCACACCCTTACCTATGGCAAGGGCATTATGGGCTCGTACGCATCGCAGCTGACGCCCCGCGAACGCTGGGAGGTCATTTGTTATATTCAACATTTTCAGCAAGAGGATTAGAATCTTAAATACATCAAGAAATTGGAAGCTGTACATTTTTCACCCGAACAACTCAAAGAGCGCTTTACCTTCCCAGGCAAGTTGCGAAACCTCGTGTTTGGCCTCATTGGGACGGGCATCGTGGTGCTCATTCTGGGTATTTTTATCGCTTCAGGCACCGACAGTCATGGGGAGGACACCCACGCCCAGGCTTCAGAGCAGGTGGTGCATCCGGTATCTGATACCGATCAGCACGGGGACGGCCATGGCGAAAACGGCCATGGCGGCCACGCCATTACCATGATGACTCATTTGGGGGCCAGCCTGCTGAATGTGAGCCTGTTTTTCTTCACCATTGCCATGGGAACCCTCTTTTTTCTCACCGTGCACCGCATCGGCAACTCGGGCTGGGAAACGGCCATCAGGCGTGTGCCGGAGGCCATTACCACCTACCTGCCCGTAGGCGTGGTGGGCTTTGTGGCCATGTTTGTACTCATGGATCACGTATTTGAGTGGTTGATCGTACAACCCGGTGCCGATGCCCTCATCGACACCAAGCGGGCTTACCTCAACAAGGGCTTTTTTATCGTGCGCAATTTGGTATTCTTTGGCGTATGGATAGGCGCTGCCTTGTGGCTGCGCAGGCTTTCCCTGCAGGAAGACCTGAAGGGCGGGCTGAGCTTTTTCAACCGCTCCGAGGTTATTTCGGCTGTGTTTGTGATCTTCTTCGCCATTTCGTACACGCTCTTCTCCATCGACTGGATCAAGTCGCTGGAGCCGCACTGGTTCTCCACCATTTTTGGGGTGTATATATTTGCCGGTAGCTTTGTATCGGCCATGGTGGTGATTTATTTCATCATTGTGTACCTCAAGCAGCAGGGATACATGCCCTATGTAAATGAAGCACACCTGCACGATGTGGGTAAATACGCCTTTGGCTTTACGGTATTCTGGGCCTACATCTGGGTGGCGCAGTACCTGCTCATCTGGTATTCCAACATTCCCGAAGAAGGCATTTACTATGTGAAGCGCTACCGCGTGGGCGATGATGCCTACCTGGGCTATGCAGCTTTCTTCTACCTGAACCTGTTTTTGAACTTTTTCATCCCATTTTTTGCCCTGATGACCCGCAATGCCAAGCGCATTCCCCGGATATTCATCCCTGTAGGGATTATCATGTTGATTGGCCACTGGCTGGATCTCTTCCAGATGATCATGCCCGGTGCAGTGGGTAGCCACTGGGCCGAGGGCCTCATCATGAACCTCGGCTTCATGCTCATCTTTGGCGGCGCGTTTATATATGTGGTGTTTAAATCTCTGACCAAGGCCAACCTGGTGCCGGTGAACCATCCCTATCTGGAGGAAAGTTTGCACCATACCACGGGCCCGGTTTAGTAGATTTTGTGATCGGAATTACTAAACAAAGACTTTTTTCGGGCGTTATTTGGCAAACAGCCCATTCGTATAAGCGAAAGACAATATAATCTATGGATGCTCAAGTATTAATATCCTTCGCCCAGGTGTTGTTGGTGGTGATTTTTGGCCTGGTGTGCCTCAACTTATACCTGGTATTCCGCCTCAAAGAGATAGACCCCTTTGCCAGGTGGAACCCCTCCAGCATCAACGGGGCGATGTTTATGGGATTTTGGATTGTGGGGGTAATTGCCATCATCTGGACCACCCGCGTTTGGTGGGATGAGATGGTAATGGTACACAGTGCCGTATCGGAGCAGGGGCAGCGGATAGATGGTATGTTTTGGCGTACCATGGCCGTTTCCATACTGGTGGTGCTGATTACCAATACCCTGCTGTTTTACTATGCCTGGAAATACCGCAGCAAACCGGGAAGGAAGGCTTATTACTATCCCCACAATAACAAGCTGGAGTTGCTCTGGACGGTGGTACCGGCCATTGTGCTCACCCTGCTCATTTTTGACGGCGTTTCTGCCTGGCACGACATCATGGGCAAGCACCCTGAAGACTCTGTGGAAATAGAAATCAATGGCAAACAGTTTGAATGGACCTTTCGCTACCCCGGTGCCGACAATGAATTTGGCGAAACCCACGTCAAATACATCAACGATGGAACGACCAACTCGCTGGGCTTTAACCTGAAGGACCGCAAGGGACAGGATGACCTGGTAACTACCGAGCTGCACCTGCCGGTGGGCCGTCCGGTGAAGTTTACCATTAAATCCAGAGATGTATTGCACAGTGCTACCCTGGCCCATTTTCGCATGAAAATGGACGCCGTGCCCGGCATGGCCACGCATTTTTGGATTACGCCTACCAAAACCACGGCCGAAATGCGGGCCGAAACCGGCAAGGAGGATTTCAACTATGAGCTTTCCTGCCAGCAAATTTGCGGCAGTGCCCACTACAATATGAGACGGATTGTGGTCGTAGAGACCTGGGAAGAGTACCAGAACTGGCTCTCCCAGCAAACGCCTTTTTACACCCAGTATCAACAGATCAACGGCGGAAATACCGCTGATGCTGCTGCGGCTGAGCCGGTGAATGTAGCGCTGAGCCCCCAACCATAGATAGCAGGTATTGAGATTTAACCGATTTGGTATTAAAGATTTTTAGCAATGGCTGACGAAAAACAAATAACCCACGGTAGTAGCAGCTTCCACGATGAGATGGCGGAGCATGCACATGCGCATCACGATGACCACCATCATGGAAATTTTATTACCCAGTATATCTTTAGCACCGACCACAAGGTGATCGCCAAGCAATTCATGTTTACCGGAATTGTCATGGCCATTCTGGGCGTCTCTTTTTCGCTCATTTTCCGCCTTCAGCTGGCTTTCCCCGATACTTCTTTCCCCTTCCTGGAAACCCTGCTGGGCAAATGGGCGCCCGGTGGCCATCTGGACCCCAGCTTCTATCTGGCCCTGGTGACCATGCACGGTACCTTCATGGTATTTTTTGTATTGACAGCGGGTTTGAGCGGAACCTTCAGTAACTTCCTCATTCCCCTTCAGGTAGGTGCGCGCGATATGGCCTCGGGCTTTATCAACATGCTTTCCTACTGGTTTTTCTTTGCCTCCTGTGTGGTGATGATCATTTCGCTCTTCATCTCCACGGGGCCCGCCTCTGCCGGCTGGACGATTTATCCGCCCCTGAGTGCCTTGCCTCAGGCCATTCCGGGCTCTGGCCTGGGCATGACCCTGTGGCTGGTATCTATGGCATTGTTCATTGTATCTTCTCTTACCGGAGCCATCAACTATATCACCACGGTGCTCAACCTGCGTACCGAAGGCATGAGCATGGACCGCCTGCCCCTTACCATCTGGGCTTTCTTCCTGACGGCCATCATCGGGGTACTTTCCTTCCCCGTGCTCTTTTCGGCTGCCCTGCTGCTGATCTTTGACCGCACCCTGGGTACCAGCTTCTACCTCTCCGATATTTTCATTGGGGGAGAGTTGCTACACTACCAGGGAGGCAGCCCTATTCTCTTCCAGCACTTGTTCTGGTTTTTGGGCCACCCCGAAGTGTACATCGTGCTGCTGCCGGCTTTGGGCATCACCTCAGAGGTGGTTTCGGTGCACTCCCGCAAACCCATTTTTGGCTACAAAGCCATGATCGGCTCCATGATCGGCATTACCATTCTGTCCTTCATCGTATGGGCCCACCACATGTTTGTGTCGGGTATGAACCCCTTCCTGGGGACCATCTTCATGCTCTTTACCCTCGTCATTGCGGTGCCCTCTGCCATCAAGGCATTTAACTATATCCCCACCCTCTGGAAGGGCAATATACAGTTTACACCTCCCATGCTCTTTGCCATCGGGCTGGTCTCCTTCTTTATTACGGGGGGGATCACGGGCATCTTTTTGGGGAATGCGGCCCTGGACATTCCGCTGCACGACACCTACTTCGTGACGGCTCACTTCCACCTGGTTATGGGCAGTGCTTCGGCCTTCGGCTTTTTTGCCGGTATCTACCAGTGGTTCCCCAAAATGTTTGGCCGCATGATGAACAAGCGCCTGGGCTACATACATTTCTGGTTCACCTTCATTTCGCTTTACCTGGTGTTTTTCCCCATGCACTTTATGGGCATGGGCGGGGTGGCACGCCACTACTACACCAACACGGCTTTTCAATTCATGGAAGCCTTCCTGGACATTCAGGTGTTCATTACCATTGCGGCCTTTATTGGAGGTATTGCCCAGTTCATTTTCTTGTGGAACTTTATCTACAGCATTTTCTGGGGAAAAACGGCTCCGGCCAACCCCTGGAAGGCCAATACCCTGGAATGGACCACGCCCCTGCACCCCAAACACGGCAACTGGCCCGGCGACATCCCCAAGGTTTATCGCTGGCCCTATGATTACAGCAAGCCGGGCATAAAAGAAGACTATTTACCTCAGCATATTCCCGACGATGAAGTAGAATACGAGGAGGGCTACATGCCCGATACAAAAATTCCCGAGCGGGAAGAAATTCCTCAGCGAGAACGGGATACTGAGGAGACAGAATAATTCAACATCTTAGCTCTTTGAATGTGATGGAGGAAACGCGGGCACGAATCATCAGGCGATACAGGCGCATAGCTGCTATCACCATTGGTGCGGTGGTGTTCCTCATTCTGGTGGGAGGTATTGTGCGCAGCACGGGTGCCGGTATGGGATGCCCCGACTGGCCTACCTGCTTTGGGCGCATCATTCCGCCTACGGATGTATCTCAGCTGCCGCCCAACTATCAGGAGATTTACCAGCACCGTGGCTATGCCGATACGGAATTCAATCCCGTCAAGACCTGGATAGAGTACATCAATCGCCTGGTCGGGGCCCTGATTGGCCTGCTGGCCATTGCCACGGCCCTGGCGGCCTGGCCTTACCGCAAGCTGGACAAGCGGGTGTTTGCCCTCAGCAGCCTGGCGCTGCTGCTCATCGTGCTGCAAGGTGGGCTGGGTGCCCTGGTGGTACGCTCCAACCTGGCGGTGAACATGGTGAGCCTGCACATGTTGCTGGCCATTGTGTGTCTCATGGCGCTGATTTTTGCCCTCATGCTCTCCTGGCAGGGGGAACTCCGGCAGGCACTTTCCGGCCTGGAAGTAAACCGCAACTGGTGGATACTGGGAGGGGGGTGTGTGGCGCTGCTGCTGGTACAGGTACTGCTGGGCACGCAGGTGCGCGAGCAGGTGGACGAAGCCATACGGCAGCTGGGCTATGAAAGGCGGCCGGAATGGATCGCTTCCCTGGGGCAGGTGTATGTGGTACACCGCTATGCCTATTACCTGCTGGTGACTGTTGTGCTGGTATGGGCCGTGAAAAGCAAGCCCTTTTTTGCTCACTTCCCAGCCATGAAGTGGATGATGGCAGGCCTGGTAGGGCTGATAGGGGCTGAAGTGGTGATGGGAATTAGCATGCACCATTTTTCCATTCCCGCATTCATACAGCCTTTGCATCTGCTGTTTGCGGTCTTGTTGCTGGCGGGTTCCTTCACGATCTTGGGCATGATGTATATTGCAACGCGGCTAAAACCTGCACCTGCCAGGCAGCAGACTGTTACAACCGCCTGAAAGAAGACAAATGATTTCGAATAAAACGACAGAACATACCGCATTGGCAACCACAGGCCTGACCGGCCTGAAAGAAAAGGCGAGCAGCTATTTTCAGTTGCTCAAGTTTCGCCTTTCCCTGCTGGTGGCCCTTTCGGCAACCTTTGGCTATGCCATGGCCGGGGGCAGCTCCTGGCTGCACCTGCTGCTCATGGGTGTGGGCGGGCTGCTCATCACGGGGGCTTCCAATGCGCTGAATCAGCTCTTTGAAAAAGAAACCGATAAGCTCATGAAGCGTACAGCTGCCCGGCCCATGCCCTCGGAGCGGCTGCGCACAGGCGAGGCGCTGGGCTTCGCCCTGCTGGTAGCTGCTGCGGGCATTGCCCTCATCGGGTATGTTTTCAACCTGCCGGCTGCCCTGTTGGGCATCATTGGTCTGCTGATGTACGCCTTTGTGTACACGCCCATGAAGCAGGTATCGCCTTTCGCGGTATTTGTGGGGGCCATTCCGGGTGCGCTGCCGCCTCTCATCGGGTGGGTGGCTTTTACCGGCCAACTGGACCCCGGCGGATGGTTGCTGTTTGCCTTTCAGTTCTTTTGGCAATTTCCCCATTTCTGGGCCATTGCCTGGGTGCTGGATGAAGACTACAAGCGGGCGGGTTTCCGGCTGTTGCCCTCACATACGGGCAAATCTCGCTTCAGTGCCTTGCTCATCCTCATTTATACCGCATGCCTGGTGCCCCTGGCTTTGTTTCCCTACAAAGCCGGACTGGTGGCCCTGCCGGGTTTGCTGGCCCTGATGTTGCTGGGGCTGCTATTTACCATTCCGGCTATGCAGCTTTATCTTCGCAGGCAGGATGCCATGGCCAAAAGACTGATGTTTGCTTCTTTCCTGTACCTGCCGGCTATTCAGCTTGCATTTTTGCTGGGGTAGGGAAGGAGATGGGTTTAAACTTGTAAAAAAATATAAATAAATGAGTTCTTTTGATTTATCTATGAGTGAGCGTAAATACATCATTCATCCCTACAAATTCAACATGTGGTTGTTCCTCATCACCCTCATTATGGTGTTTGGGGGACTCACCAGCGCCTACATTGTGGCTTTGTCATTTGTAAAACCCGAAAACAGGCTGCTGTTGGATTTACCTGGGATATTGGTGAACAACACCATTGTGATTGTGTTCAGCAGTATCACCATGCAGATGGCCGTGTGGATGGCCAAACGAGGGGAGTCGCGCAAGGCCATGCTGGGGCTGATCTTTACCTTTGTGCTGGGGCTGGTGTTTCTGGTGGGCCAGGCCTATGCCTGGAAAACCCTCACGGCCGCCGGGCAGCCCCTGGTGGACCCGGGCCGCATCGACAACTCCGCCTCTTTTTTCTACATTTTTACCGGCCTGCATGGCGTACACATTTTAGCCGGGCTGGTGGTGTTGCTGGTGGCTTTGGTCAAAACCAGCCTGAACAACTTTAAAACGGAAGAAAATAAACAGCTTACGTATGAAATTACGGCTACCTTCTGGCACTTCCTGGGCTTGCTTTGGATATACTTGTATATCTTTTTGCTCTATACCCAGCAAAAAGCCGATTTGGGCGCCTGATGCAGTAAGCAGCTTGATATTCCTATTTTGAATTGTAACTTTGAACTCGAACTGTAATAACTCAGAAATTCATGGCAAACGTAGCAGTTGATAAAAGAGCACTCATTGAAGGGGAACGACCGATATTCAATGCCAGCTACGGGAAACTCATGATGTGGTTTTTCCTCGTATCGGATGCATTTACATTTTCGGCCTTCTTGATTACCTATGGTGCGCTGCGCTTCCGGGCTACCTCTATGGGCATATCCTGGGCAAACCCTGAAGAGGTGTTTACCCATGCGCCCATTCTGCACGAGCTCTTCCACATAGAAGCACCGCTGGTGTTTGTGGGCCTGATGACCTTTATCCTCATTTTGAGTAGCGTAACCATGGTACTGGCCGTGGAGGCTGGCCACAGGCGCTCAAAAAAGGAAGTGTCCAAGTGGGTGTTCTGGACCATGATAGGGGGTATCACCTTCCTCTCTTGCCAGGCTTACGAATGGTATCACTTCATTCATGGTACGGAAGGAGGCGCCAGGCTGGTGGAGGTCAGTGCAATGCAGGACATTCCCCTGCCTGGTATAGATGCGACCAAACAGGACAAAGTAAAAGTGTTTCCGGTATGGAGTACCAAGGAAGAAAACAGTGAGTCGGAAATTGTGGGGCTCAGGCTCTCCAACGGCCGGCTGATTACCGACGAACGGGTACCAGCTATCTGGGCTTCGGGCACTCCCACCACCGGTGGCGCCAATCTGCACGTCAATGAATACGGCCCCCCTGCTTTTGCCGACCTGTTTTTCTTTGTAACAGGTTTTCACGGCTCACACGTATTCAGCGGGGTGGTATTGCTGCTGATTTTGCTGATCAACGTAAACAAAGGCACCTATGAGCGCAGGGGACATTATGAGATGGTAGAAAAAATTGGCCTTTACTGGCACTTCGTGGACCTGGTGTGGGTGTTTGTGTTTACCTTCTTTTATCTCATATAATCAATCAATGCCTGAATGCCCTGCCCCAACGCTGATGGGCAGGGCCTGCCCTGAGGCACGGGCACTTTCTGTCTAACAACCAAAAACACTTTAGATATGGCTTCAGCAGGAGCAGAACAAAGAAAGGTTATCATTCGCACGGCGATAATTTTGGGAGCGATTACAGCTTTTGAGTTTGTGGTTGCTTTTACCTGGCGTGGGGTTACCGAGTCGGTGGGCTTGCAAATAGAAACGGGCAGGGCCATGAAAGATGCGCTCTTTATCATCCTTACCCTTTTCAAGGCCTCTTATATCGTAGGGGTATTTATGCACCTCAAGGATGAGGTAAGGCGGCTGATGTGGACCATTCTCGTGCCGTTTATTTTTATTGTATGGCTCATCATTGCCCTGATCTGGGAAGGAGGGAACTGGGGTAAGCAAACGCCCAAAAGTACCTCCATTGAGCATATAGAACACCTGCCTGCGCAGCAAATGCCCATAAATGTGCACCGGTATGGAGCATAACAAAAGACGTATTCAGCTGATTGTTTTTGCCATTTTTGTCTTGCCCATTACCCTCTACCTCGTATTCAAAAGCATCAGCAAGCCTCAATTTCAGCCGGTACCACATTCTTTTTCCATTTTGGACAACGGGGACACTTTGTATCACAAATTGCCCCCGTTTCGCTTTACCGACCAAAACGGAAAGCCCTTTACCCGGGAGGATATGCTGGGAAATATTTCCCTGATGAGCTTCATCAGTCCGGCCGATACCCTTTTGACCAAAATTTTGATTTCCAACCTCAGGCGCGTGCACGACAACATTGTCGAAGGGGCGCATATACGCCTGGTATCGGTGCATACCGACAGCACCAGCCTGGCCGGCTTCGCCGCTGAACTGGGCACAGACCCCCAAAAGTGGCTCTTTGTTCATGGCCCATACCAGGAGGTGTACCGCATAGGCTGGGAGGCCTTTCGCCTGCCCGACTTTGAAGGCAAGGCGCCTCCTGCCAAACCTTTTACTGCCCAAAGCGTTGTGTTGATAGATAAGGCCGGTGAGGTGCGCAAAGTGTATGCGGGAACCGACCTGGGCAGTGTGCGTACCATTACCGATGACCTGCGCTCACTTATTGTGATGGAGTACCCCGAAGAACTCAGAAAATAGTTATGGCAAAAAGAGTTGGTACCGACCCCACCTATGGATTCAGCATCAACCCCTGGGCCATGTTATTTCTGGTGGTGGTGGCCATTGGGTCTTATTACCTGGCCAACCACAACTGGGGCGGAGGGGGGAGTGAAAGGCTGCCCAAATTTTACCCCGTGGGCACAAGTGCCAATGAACGGGACACCATTTATCAGCGCATTCCATCCTTTACCCTCACCAATCAGCAGGGCCGGGAGGTGCACATCAGTAAATACGACAGCCTGGATGCCATCTATCTCATTCATGCTTTTGAGCTACATGCTGGGCTTGTTCCTGCCTGTGAGGAGGCGGCCCGCCGCCTGGCCGAAGTAAGCAGCAAATACGAAGTATTGCGTATGTTGTCTCTGGTGTTGGATACGGTGGCCGTGCCGGTGGATACCCTGCAGGAGCTGGCCGCCCGCCTGGGCGCCGAAGCGCCCAAATGGAGCCTGCTTTCGGGAGACCCCGCCTATATGCGAACTGTGGTGCAAAATGGACTGCATATCTCCATTCGCACCGACAGCAGCGGCCTGCAGGTGGCGCCCCGCTGGGTGCTCATTGACCGCATGGGGGTGATACGGGGCCGCTATGAGGATTGTGCCCCGGAGGAAATGGACCGACTGACGAATGAACTTCCCGATTTGCTCAGCGAATACCAAGCCTATCGTCCATGAAAAACCGTAATTTTACTCCCCTCATCTGGATCGTTTCTGTTGTGGTGCCCCTGTTGGTGGGGCTGATGTTGTCGCCGCGTTTTCCTCAGCTGGATGTGGGCTTCGATACCTCCGGCCTGCCCCGGCTCAACGCCTTTATCAATAGTGGGGTGGCCATTTTGCTGGTATTGGGGTATGTATTTGTGCGCAAAAAGAACTACCGCTGGCACAAGCGGAGTATGTTGGGGGCCCTGCTGCTTTCTGCCTGTTTTCTCATTTCGTATGTGCTGTATCACATTTCCAGCGGCCATACCACTTACTGTGATGAAGGGCCCGTACCTGCTGCGGTGTACTTCTTTGTGCTGATTTCCCACATCATCCTTTCCTCTGTCATCATTCCCCTGGCGCTTTTCACTATCAACAGAGCCTTGAGCGAACGCTTCGACAAGCACCGGCGACTGGCACGCATTACCCTGCCACTGTGGTTGTACGTGGCGGTTACAGGGGTATTGGTGTATGTGATGATTTCTCCTTGTTATTGATTTGGAATATTTGGAGAAATAAATGGGTATGCCCTGCCACAGGTAATGCCTGCCTGAAAAACAGCCTTTTACCATGCTGAGGCAATAATAACCATTGGCCCCAGAAAATAAACGGCTTGCACATATCGTTTTCTGAATGACTTTCCCCCTATTTTGGGCCTCTATGCCAGATATCCCCTTGATAATCAGGGCTTAATATCCCGAACTCGCGTTTTTTTTAGAGTCCCTGCTGGAATAGCAGGCATATTCCTCGTATCTTGCATCAAACAGCCGCATAAAACCCGTTTTCAGCATGTTGTACAACCTCAGAGGGGGCTTTGCCCTTTTATTGCTTCTGCTGCCGCTGGGCTTACAGGCACAGCCCGAAGCGGCAGGCGATTGTGGAACCTCTTTTTCGGTGGACCCCGCCTTTGAGCGAGGAGCTTATGAAGCCTTCCGGGCTTCCTGGAGCCGCCAGGCTCTGAACAGGGAGGCGGTGCGCCTTCCGCTGGTGGCACGCATTGTGCGCCACACCGATGGCTCCGGCGGCCTGAACCCCGATTTGCTCACCCCCATCATCGATACCCTCAACCAGCGCTTCCTGCCGGCAAACATCCAGTTTTATGCCTGCGGCGACCCCCAGTTTGTGGACGTAAATGTTTTCTACGACTTCG
>RFHT01000511.1 GCA_003696835.1 Bacteroidota bacterium | reverse complement strand
GGAGTTTGTCAGCTCCAAACAGCTCAGGCCTGCTTTGCTATACCCTATCCAAAGCCTGCCGGCTGAGTCGGTCTCCAGGGCAGTGATCTCTTCTGCCAGCAGGGACTGCTCATTACCAGGTATGCGATGATAAGTGCGCCAGGTATAGGGAGACACAGCTTGTTCGAGTACATTGAGGCCTTCATTGGTCGCAGCCCAAATGCGTCCCTCTTTGTCCTGCAGCAGATCCAGCACATAATCATTGCTCAGGCTTCCTTTTTTTCCAGCCTGGTGCTTGAGGGTGAAAAAACGCTCCGTTTTCCAGTCATATACATTAATTCCTCCTCCTCCTGTGCCAACCCAAAGCCTTCCCTGCTGGTCTTCCATCAGGCAAAAAACAGCATTAAAGCTCAGGCTGCTGCTGTCCGAAGGATTACTCTGATAAGTGGTAAAGGAATACCCGTCAAAACGGCACAGGCCATCCGAGGTGCCAAACCACATATAGCCCCTGCTGTCCTGTAGCATCGCATGGATGTTTCTGCCGGGCAAGCCATCTTTGAGGTCATAATGGTGGAAGCGAAAAGACTGAGCCGGGGATGACAACCAGCAAAAAGACCCGCAAAAGAGCCATACATAAAATCGCTTGAGCATAGCTCAAGTTACTCATTCCTTTTTACAATAGAAACCGCAAACCCCTACAAACTAAGGGCAAGGACCGCCGAGCGTTCGTACAGCATAAAGTGCTGCCTGATCCATCCGTGCCGGCCCTGCCATTTCAGCACCAGCTTGCCGGAAGCATAGGTTTCTAGCAGGTAGGTACGTTCAACGGGTTCCGGCAATGGCCTGCCGTCCAGTACCTGACAGCGAAAAATGAGGGTAGCTGTCTCGGGTATGGCTGTGAATGTACCCACATGTACACTTTCGCCCTTCTTCATGCGGTATCTTCCATTGGCCGAGAGCGCCAAATATACCGGCTCTTGCCCGTAGGGATTTGCCGCTCCCCGGCGGAAGGGGTCCTCCTCCCTCACCATTTGCCATCTCATTACTTTTTGATCCTGAATGTCATGAATCAGGGCATCAATGCCCTGATTCCAATAGGAGGATGGTAGCTGGGCAGAGGGAAAGCCTGTGAACAGGAAAAAGCACCCACAGCATGCCAGCATGCGAAGCAGGGTGGGGGAGCGAAATGATACGAATGATGTAGCATACATAATGGTGGTATTGTGTGTGATGTATGCGAATAGTCAAAATATCATACCAAGCGAAATGCCTGATTATTACTCCCTGATTATCAGGGGGTTAATTTGGGGTCTAAAAATGGGATGTTTCCCACTTTTACAAGTTGGTTCTAAAAATGAGAAAATATCATGTTGCATTATTTGGAAATGATGCAGCAAGGGGCTTGCCGTCAGTGCCCGAGTAGCCTGGCCTGCAGCTCCAGCATTTGCTGTTGGGCCTTCTCTGCCTGAGGCAGGCTTACCGGTACAAAATGTACTTCATCACCGGGCTTCATTTGGGCCAGTAAAGGCATATCGGCAGAGATGACATTGGCAATGCGGGAATACCCCCCGGAAGTTTGGGCATCGGCCAGCAGCACAATGGGTTGCCCTTCATTGCTCACTTGAATAGTGCCCGGTACACTGCCCGAAGAGATGATTTCCTCTTTGGGGTGGAAGTCCGCTATTTTCCCCTGCAGGCGATAGCCCATGCGGTTGGATTGGGGGCTGATAGGGTAGGTGTAGCTGAAAAAATGGCCGATGGCAAAGCGGCTGAACTGCCCGAATTCAGGGCCGGGCAATACCCTTATATCTTGCCACTTGCCGTATTGTGGGCGGTACTTCTCAGGGATACACCTTGGAGGGATAGGAGGGCGGGTGCGAATGCGCAGCAAGCTGTTTTTCTTTATGACACTTTCCGGTGTCAGCCAGGCCAGGGTCTGAGGGGCTGCGCTGTAGCTGCCCAACCATTGGGGGAGTTGCCACTTGCCCCCCACTGCGAGGTAGGCCCTGCAGCCGTTTAGAGGCCGACCAAAGTCAAGCATACTGCCGGCAGGGATATGCAGGCTTTCATACATGGGCAGTGCCTTGCCATTGAGCCTGGGGCTGAGGTTGGCACCCGTCAGGGCAATCTGGCAATCTTCGCCAAAGGCGATGGCAGGCCCCATCAGGGTGATTTCCAGCACAGGCCCGCCCAGTTCATTGCCCACCAGCCAGTTGGCCATTTTGGCAGCCCCTTCATCCAGAAACCCCCCAACAGCTACCCCATAAGCCTGGTATCCCATTCGCCCCTGGTCCTGCACCAAAGACTGCAGGCCCGCTTTGAGAAAATGTAACTCACTCAGCTTGTTCATAGAGCAATTGTCTGGGGTATTCACCGCGCTTCCACTGCCTGGCTATTTGGTGGAAGCGGTCTTCAGAAATGGGATAAAACGACACCTCATCACCGCTTTCGAGCAAAAAAGGCGATTCATGTTCGGGATTAAAAGGGGGGATAGGGGTGCGGCCAATGAGTTGCCACCCACCGGGTGCCTCCACCGGGTAAATGCCGGTTTGAAAACCGGCTATACCCACCGAACAGGCCGGAACCCGCAAACGCGGGCGTTCCTTCCGCGGGCAGTAAAGTGCAGGAGGAAGTTTGCCCAAATACACAAAACCTGGTAGAAAACCCAACATAAAAACCCGGTAGGTGGCCTTGCAGTGCAAGTCCACAATGGTAGCTCCATCCAGGCCCGTATGGGCTGCCACCTGCGGCATGTCCGGGGCAAAGGCCGGCTGGTAGCATACAGGCAGGTACAGCCTGCGGCCCTCAGCAGCAGCCGTTTCTGCCCGCAGCGGAAAACAGGCCTTTATGTGCGTCTCCAGCCGGGCATAGCTCCATACATCGGGCTGGTAAACAACCGTGAGGGAACAGTAGGCCGGTATCAGGCAACTAATGCCTGGCGTGCCGGCCAGGGCCCGTTGCAGCGCAACCACCCGGGCGTTAATTGCGTCATCTATCTGCTGCTCAAACTCCACGAGCACTGCCCGGTCGCCGTAGGGTTTCAGCCTGGGAAAATACTGGTAACTCACAGATATAATGTGTTCCTTTGCGCCAAAGTTGCAAATGGCTTCTGAGAAAGACAAAACGCTCAGCGAAGAAATTCTTTCCGACCGGATTTGGCGGCTACTGGTGAAGTTCTCCTTGCCCAGCATCATTGCCATGTCGGTCAATGGTATCAATGCCTTTGTGGACGGCCTTTTTGTCGGGCAGCTAGTGGGAGAGTCTGCCCTGGCCGCTATTTCCCTTGCCTTTCCCCTCACCATGATCCTCAACGGATTCACTGCTATGATTGGGGTTGGGGCTTCCTCTTTACTGAGCCGTTCCATTGGTGCTGGAGATGTACATACTCAGCAGAAAATTTTTGGCATGACCACCACCCTGTGTTTACTGGTGTCGGTAGTGCTGAGTGGACTGGGCATCTATTTTGCTCCGGAGCTCATCGGTTTTCTGGGGGGCAAAGGGGAGATTCTGGAAATGGGCGTTAGCTATTATCGCATTGTGATGTTAGGGGCATTCTTCCGGGTATTTGGAGTGGCAGCCAACATGCTTATACGTGCCGAAGGAAAGATCAAAGCCGCCATGACCTATAGCGTGATGGCTACCCTGTTGAACATGGCCCTTAATTATGTGTTTATGTACGTGCTGGGTATGGGCATAGAAGGTGCTGCCTGGGCCACGGTGGCGGCCATGGTGGTACTCAGCCTGCTGGACCTGTGGTACTTTCTGGGCAGACACACCGATTATGCAGTGGACCTCAAAGCCTTCGGCCTGAACATGAAGCTGCTGCGGCCAATCCTGACGGTGGGCGGTTCGGCCATGATGTTGCAAATCATGTTTTTTGTACAGCAGGCTGTGGTGTTCAAGTCGCTGGACCATTACGGAACGGAATGGGACTTTGCCTTTATGGGCGCCTGTTACCGGGTGATCCTGCTCATTGTCATTCCCTGTTTCGGCTTTGCGCAGGCCATGCAGCCTGTGGTGGGAATCAATTACGGGGCCGGGAAGTTGGGGCGTGTGCGTGAGGCGTACCGCACATTTACCCTTAGCGGTACGGGCCTGATTTTGTTATTTTGGGTGTTTTGTATGGCCTGGCCCGAAGTCATCCTTAGCTGGATGTTGCCCGAGGCACAGTTTACAGCCAACGATCTGCTGAATTTTCGCATGATGATGCTGACCATTCCATCATTTCCCCTCTTTTTTATGGGAACCACCCTCTTTCAGTCTATTGGCAATGCCCGCTGGGCAACGACTTTATTGCTGGCCAGAGAGTTGGTGTTATTTGTTCCGGCAGTATTACTGATGCCACTGGTATGGGGAGTGAATGGAATCTACTATGCGGGCATTCCCGTCAACGTAATCGTCATAGGCATAACCGTGAGCATGACCATGAGACAGTTTGGCAAGTGGCAGCTGAAACCAGCCTGAGTCTTAGGCAAGTTGAAGCTGCCTGCCTCCCGTGCCACTGGCGAGCAGGGCAAGGCGGGCATTTTTCAGGCTTTTGGCTACCAACTCTCTGCCTGCTTCGCCTATGGCCTGCTCAAAATGCAGCAGGTCGGAGGAGGGCATGGGAGGCTGCCACTGAAATTCCTGCTCGCCGCAAAAGTACTGCCAGTAGGGATTTTCCACCCATTGACGCAGCAACTCATCCCTTGTAGCCTTGTATAGCATGTTGAGCATGAGCAGTCCCAGCAAACTTCTCAGGGAGGGGGTAGGCCAGGCAACAGACCTGGGGTACCACTGAAATTTCCGCTCAAGCGAAGCCCAGTTGATTTCCCCTTCGAGTTTCATCAACAGGTGCTCCGGGTCCAGCATGTGCTTCAGCGGAGCATAAAATAGATTGGCCTGCGTAGCCTGTGAAGAAGGACGATACATGAAAATTCTTGATTGTGAGCTGAAAATCTGTTTTAAAATACAAAAATATATTAAAAAATATTTTCCAAATTTAAAAATTCAATTTAAAGAACAAAAAAAAAGAGATGGAGATGGTTCAGCAATAAGAATTGGTCTTGAT
>RFHT01000510.1 GCA_003696835.1 Bacteroidota bacterium | reverse complement strand
CCCGTGCCCGTTACGTTGGCAATAGAGTCGAAAGGCCCCCCGTCAATGGAGCGATAGATCACGTAGCGCTCGTTTAGCCAGGGCACCCTTTCCTTCCAGGAGAGGCTCACGGCGTTGTTGCCTCCCTGGGTTTCCAGGAATATACTACTACCCAGGTTGGTGCCTTCACTGGTATTCACCAGCAGCCCCAGGGCATCATACACCTCTACGAGGTAGTTGTAGCCCTTGCTTTCTGTGTCCAGGGGCGTGTCGGTGATTTCCGTTATGCCGTCGGCGTAGTTCAGACTGCGAATTTCTGTTTGAGGTGTATCGGGCTCATCGGCACGAAATATTTTATAGGTAAGCGGGCGGGGGAAAAATGCATCAATGGAGTCGGGTTGGCTCCAGCGCACGTACATTTCCCCATTTGCCGGGTTGGTGCTGAGCACACTCACGTTCATGAGATAGAGTTTGTCGTTAAACACCTCCACACACACCTGGCTGGTGGCACAGCTTTCGATGCGGGCATCTATGCTGGGGTTAAAGGCATCGGGATAAATGGCCGTAACCACATAGCACACTTCCTGATCGAAAATGCTGACATCGCTCAGCGAGTCCAGGTAGGAAGTACTGGCCCATCCCTCCACAAAAGCCAGGGGAGTGTAGCCCATGTCTTCAGGGCTCATGTCGCAGCATACGGTATCCTGCATAAAGGGAGTATTACCTAATTTGCGGTACACCTGGTACCCCAGGGCATTGTCGCATTCGGTAGGCAGCCAGTTGAGACCGATCTGCCGGAAATTTTTGGTAGCGGTGAGTTCCAGCGGCGGCGGCGGCACCACCGTGATGGTTACCACCTTGTTGGCTGTGAGCCGCACCAGCCCTGGTGTGGTGATATAAGAATTGTCATCGTGGGCAAAAAAGTCGATCTGGTAGGGCTGGGTGCGAATGTTGTCGCATATAGTGGACCAGGAAACCACCCCTTTGATGGTATCAATGGTGGTCATGTTGTTTTCGGAGCTTTGCGGCAGGTTGACGTAAGGCCTGTTGCCATTAACTACGTCCACCACCACCCCTTCAATAAAGGCCGAGTTGGGCACCGAAAAGGGGCCGTTGTTGCCGATGCCGGCATTGTTGAGCTCCAGGTAGATGCTGTCGTTGAAGTTGGGATCATAGGCCAGGAAAGGCACCTCCACGTCCTGGCCTGCCACCACGCAGGTATCGTTTGTACTTTCGATAACGGGGGGATCGTTGTCGCAGTTTTTGACGAAAATGGCCATGTCGCGCACCACATAGCCCAGCCTCCGTCCGTTGCGGTACTCCTCTACGGTATAGGCGATGTTGTAGGTGCCAAAATTCATGGGCACATTCCAGCGCATGAGGCCAGTGTGGGGGTCCATGGTAAGCGGGCCATTGTCAAAGGCAGAGGAATCGTCGGGAAACACATAGCCGGTAGTGGGCTGGGGGTCTATGCCATCAGTGGGTACATACTGAAAGGAAGGGCGCAGGTGGTACACCAAAGAGTCGCCGTCGGGGTCGAAGCCGCCGGGGTTATGGGTCCACAGCTTGCCGGCGCAAGCCTCATCCAGGGGGTCGTTCAGCAGCACAGGGGTGTTGTTGGTGCCCAGTATGGGGTTGGGGAAATCAATTTCCGTTTCCACATAAAAGGCCAGCTTACCCGGCTCGGTCATGTTGATCACATCGTCGCGGCGTGCCACATCGTAATAGCGCAGCTGGTATTTTCCCGGGCCGGTAAAGGTATATTCCGTAACGTAAATGTTCTTCTTAACCGTGCCGTATATGGGCACACCCGTGAGGGGGTTGGTAAGCGGGCACTCCGGTGGGGGGCTGGTGTCTATGGTGCCATTGGACCGGGGAATGTCTTCTATGATGTCGATGCGAATGGGGTTGGGGCCCACACTCCATATTTCGATATTGGCCGAGCAGCGGTCCACCCCGGCCGGGGCCGGGTCGGTATAGGTAGTGAGCGTAATTTCGAAGCGGTTGTTGCCCAGATATACCGCCGTGATCTGGCCTGCCAGGTTGTGGGAGGCCCGGGCTCCCCAACATACCAGCATCATGAGCACCCATAGGCCAAGCTGCCTGTAGAGGCCAGCTTCCAAGGTCAAAATTCGTGCGTTTTTGTTCATATATATAGGTAGTGATCTGCAAACGGGATGCTTTCCACAGCAAATTCCTTAATTTAGCGGGAAGAAGCATCATAAGCAAAGCGTTTTTTTTGAAGCAATTACCCCAAAGCTCTAACATCACAAACGCAGTGCTTCACCCGCATGTTGGGTAAAAAGAGGCAAAAACACCCGCTTACCATACGGAAAAGTGTACATCGGGCAGCTTTGCCGCCCCAATGTGGTGCGCTCTTTGTTTCAGGGGAAGGACGTGTACACTATTTTTCGTGTGTGGTTTGCATATTGTTACAAAAAATCCGTAATTGCACGACCATTTCAGGAAGCAATATTTTTTGTATAAATTCATGGATACCAGAAGTTATAAAACGCAGTCTGCCAACCCTCAAACCGTTGAAAAAAAATGGTTGGTTGTTGATTTAGAAGGCAAGGTGCTCGGCAGGGCTGCCTCACAGATAGCCATGCTGCTGCGCGGCAAGCATAAGCCCTATTATACCCCGCACGTTGACTGTGGTGACAACGTCATCGTAATCAATGCAGACAAGGTGCGGCTCACGGGTAACAAGTGGGCCCAAAAAACATACATACGCCACACGGGCTATCCCGGAGGCCAGCGCGTGCGTACCGCCAGCGAGCTGATGACGAAGTTTCCCACCCGCATGGTGGAAAAGGCCGTGAAAGGCATGCTGCCCAAAAACAAGCTGGGGCGCCACCTCTTTGGTAACCTGCGCGTATATGCAGGCGCGGAGCACCCCCACGAAGCCCAGGAACCCGAAGTATTTGAATTGTCATAAACATCTTGTGAATATATAAGAGATCATGGATCAGATCGTATCAGTAGGAAGGCGGAAAAGAGCGGTGGCCCGGGTGTTTTTCAAGCAAAGCCCTGGCAGTTTTCATATCAATAAAAGAGAACTGACCGACTTTTTCCCGCTGGAAATTCATCGCATCAAAATGCTGGAGCCTTTCTCCGTGCTGGAGATCAACCCCAGCGATTTCGATATAAGTGTGAACGTCATTGGCGGAGGCATTACCGGGCAGGCAGAAGCTATACGGCTGGGACTGGCCCGCGCCCTCATCGAAACGAATGAAGAGTACAGAGGCCCCTTGAAAAAAGCCGGGCTGCTCACCCGTGATGCACGTAAAGTAGAACGGAAAAAATACGGCAAGAAAAAAGCAAGAAAAAGTACCCAATTCTCCAAAAGATAAGCGAGCAATACTGTTAATATGGAGCAAATTACCTATCAAAAGTTGCTGGATGCAGGCGTACACTTCGGCCATCTGCGCAAAAAGTGGAATCCCCACATGGCTCCCTACATTTTCATGGAGCGCAATGGCATTCATATCATTGACCTGAACAAAACCATGCACATGCTGGACGAAGCTGCCAAAATAGCCCGGCAGCTGGCCGTTCAGGGACGCAAAATATTGTTTGTGGCTACCAAAAAGCAGGCCAAGGAAATTGTAGAGATGAACGCCAGGCGCGTCAACATGCCCTATGTTACCGAACGCTGGCTGGGTGGCATGCTCACCAACTTCGCCACGGTGCGCAAGAGCATCAAGCACATGAACAATATTGAAAAGATGGAGACCGATGGCACCTTTGAGCGCATCAACAAAAAGGAACGCCTCATGCTCACCCGCGAAAAGGCCAAGCTGGAAAAGGTGCTCGGTGGTATTGCCGACCTCAACCGCCTGCCCTCTGCCCTCTTTATTGTGGACATCCACAAAGAACACATCGCCGTTGCAGAAGCTCGCAAGCTCAACATCCCCACCATCGCCATGGTGGATACCAACAGCGACCCCAACCTGGTGGATTTTCCCATCCCGGCTAATGACGATGCGGTAAAATCCATTCAGCTTATTGTGGAAACTATCTGCGATGCCATCGCCGATGGCCTGGAAGAGCGCAAAAAGCGCCGCGAAGAAGAACGCACCCGCAAAGAAGCCGAACGCCAGCGCAAAGAAGAGGCCTCAAAAAATACGGCCGTAAAAGAAGAAGCCTGACAGCTTTTTGCTGTACCTATAGATACAACCCGCCGCAAGGCGGGTTTTTTTTGTCCCGGTGCAGCGCCCGGGCCACCAGCTGCGTCACCTAAAAAAAAGCTATGCCGGCCGCACGCTTGTTTTGTTTTCTACTTTGTACAATTGTTACACTTAACACCTTGTTTGCCCAGCGCTGGGAGGACGTAGTGTATCTGCGCAATGGCAGCGTGATACGCGGAAAACTCACCCAGCCCCAACCCCCGGGCAAGGTGCAGATCGAATCCAACCGCAACCTGTGGGTTTTCTCACAGCAGGAGGTGCTGCGCCTCACCCAGGAGCGATATTCCCCCAACTGGACATCCAAAGGCTACTACGGCCTGGCCGAAACGGGCCTGCTCATAGGTGCTTCGGCCTACAACGGGGTGAATAGCGAGCAAAGCTTTCGCCTGGAGATGGTCAATGGCTACCGCTTTCACCGGCTGCTGGCAGCCGGTGCGGGCATAGGCGTTAACTTCTACCAGGAAAGCCACCTCATCCCGCTTTACGCCGAGTTGCGCGGCGAACTGCTCAACCAACAGTTGACCCCTTTCTATGTTGTGCAGGCAGGTTACGGACTGCCCCTGAGTGGCCAGATCAAAGATGAGCAGGCATGGGGACCCAATGCCCAGGCCGACGGCGGATGGATGTATGGCGCCGGCCTGGGCCTGGCTGTACACACCGCCAAAGTTTCCTGGCTCTTTGGTATGGGCATTCGCCTGCAGCAAAACCGCACCCATTACTTCGACTGGGCAGGCACCTCCATCTCCGACCAGCTCACACACCGCAGACTGGGGCTGCAGATAGGGGTGATGTATTAGCAGCAGCAATTTACAGCTCAGCCCAAAGCAGGCCGGGCAGAGGTTGACCCCAACCAAAGGGATCAGGCTAGATCCTACTCCTGCCGGGGCGTCAGCTCCAACTTTTCCAGGCTTACTCTAAATATGTTGCCAAATCCATTCCCGTATTGGTTGGCATAGGCCCGGAGTTCTGCTACCTCTTTCCAGCTTGCCGGAAGTTGTTCCACACGTTCACTGGTGAAATAAAAATTTCCCCTTTCCCAATCAATAAATGGGCTGTAATCCAGTTTTTCAGAATTGATTCCAGCGCCCATATTGCTCGATGGCATCCAGTTGCCCATGCTATCTTTTATGCTGTAATACAAATCCCCTCCGCCCATGTCATCTGCCCGGCCAAATGAGCTGAATACAATGAGGTCCTCTTTGGGACTAATGTATGCATTGAACTCGAACAGGGCCGTATTGATGTTGCTATCCAATGGGACGGCCTGTTCAAAACCATCTTTCCCCGCTTTTGCATAATAAATGTCCTCTCTTCCCGGTCCTGCTTGCCTCGCAGCAGTAAAATACAAATTGCCTGATTCGCTTACAGAAGGGAAAAACTCATCACCTTTCTGATTTACAGCTTCGCTGAGAGCCTGGGGCTCCCCCCAGCTTCCTGCCTTCCTGTCGCTATACCATATATTGTAGTCATTCCTGCTGGAATCCTGGAAGATGGGCCTGTTTGAAGCAAAAAATAAGCGCTCACCTTCATGAGCAAAAAAGGGCTCAATATCCTGGTACTGGCCAGAGAAAGGTAAAATACGAGGTTCGCTCCATCCTTGCTCAGTTTTTTGAAGTACCACCAGGCACCTTCTGTTTTGCTTGTAGTCAGCCAGGGTATAAATGAGTTCATTCCCTGAGGGATGGATAGCAATATCTCTTTCGTACAGGCTGGTTGAAATGATGCCCTCCCCAAAAATTTCCGGGGAAAGAGGAGTGGAGGTGAGCTCAATCGCAGCTTTGGGGTCATGAGCTACTTCCAGCTTGCAGCCAGCGACCATCACACTGAGCATAAGTATGAAGAGGTAGTTGGGGGAATGCATGGGAACTTGTTGAGGTGGCAGTTGAGGGTATTTTAATAGATCCCGTTGCTTATTTCAACGCAGCCTGAGCAAAAATCGCGGCTTCAATGGGAAAGTGTGGGTGAAATTCGTTAATTTATCTTTTTAGAGATCATTACCAGCAAAAACTTACAGCTCATGCGTTCCAGATTCCCCGGCCTGTTGGCCCTGCTTACAGCAGCTCTTTGCCTGGCTGCCTGCTATTCCACCAAGCCTTACTACCACCCCAAGGAGCGCACATGGCAAACGCGGCAGCTGCCCCTGCCCCAGCAGCCCGTACATACCCTCTACCTCATAGGCGATGCAGGCAAGCCAGACTCCCTGCCCCTGGAGCCAGGCCTGAAGCTGCTGAGGCAGCAGCTGCGGGAAACCGGCAAAAACGGCACCGTCATTTTTTTGGGCGACAACATTTACCCAGCCGGCATGCTGCCCGAAGACCATAAAGACCGGGCCATTGCTGAGCAGCACCTCAACACCCAGCTTGACGCCGTAAAAGACTACGAGGGCAAGGTCTTCTTCATTCCCGGCAACCACGACTGGAACAAATACAGTGCGGGCGGGCGCGCGGCCATCCTGCGGCAGCAGGCCTATATAGAAGCCTACCTCGGTCGCAAGGGCGTACTCCAGCCCCCCAACGCCTGTGGCGACCCCACGGTGGTAAAGCTGGCCGATGACGTGGTGCTGATTATGCTGGACTCTGAGTGGTATTTGCACAAGTGGAAAGGAGAGCCCGGCATCAACGAAGGCTGCGAAATAAAAAGCCGCCACGAGTTTGAGGAAAAAATCCAGGAGCTCATAGATGAATACGACGATCAGCGCATCATCATTGCCCTGCATCACCCCCTGCGCAGTGTGGGAGAGCACGGCGGCTATTTTTCCATCAAAGAACACCTCTTTCCGCTTACCCATCTGGATGAGCACCTGTACATTCCCACGCCCCTGCTGGGATCGCTGGTACCTGCCCTGCGCTACCTGGGAATTTCGGCTCAGGAAATTCCCCACCCCAAAAACAAAAAACTGGTCAACACCCTGCTGGATGCCACCTTCAAACGGGGTAACATCGTCTTCGTTTCCGGCCACGAGCACACCCTGCAGTATTTTGAGGATGAAAGCATCCTCAGCGACCGCCATTTCATTATCAGCGGCTCCGGCAGCAAGAGTAACTATGTGCGCCGCACTCCCAAAGCCGAGTTTGCCACCAGTGCCAAAGGCTTTGCACGGCTGCTCTTCTACGCCGACGGCGCCACCTGGCTGGAAGTGTATCGCCCCCTGGGCGACGGCTCGGAGGGAGAACTCATTTACCGCAGGCAAATCAAAAGCCCCGACCTCTCCCTGGCTCCCCTTGAAGACCCCGTGCCTTTGACCATCGACAGCGTAGTGGACCGGGCAGGCGATATTTACGAAGCGGGAAAAGGCAAGCAGAAGTTTTTTGGCAAATTGTACCGTGATGTGTGGTCCACCGAACTGAAGTTTCCCGTACTCGACCTCAGTACCCACCTGGGGGGGCTCACCCCCGTAAAAAAAGGCGGGGGGTTCCAAACGCAATCCTTGCGCCTGCAAAACCCCGAAGGAAAGCAGTATGTGCTGCGCTCCGTAGCCAAAGATGTGAGCAAGGCCGTAGCCGGTTTTTTTCCCATTGCGCCCGAAAACAGCGTGATACGCGAAATCATTCAGGACCAGATTGCCATGTCGCACCCTTACAGCGCCATGGTAGTGCCGCCCCTGGCTGATGCTGCACGCGTATTTCACACCAATCCCACCTACTACTACGTGCCCAAACAAGCCATGCTGGGCGACTTCAGCGAAGACCTGGGCGATCAACTGTTCCTATTTGAAGAGCGGCCCGCCAAAGACCGCCGGGATGTGGCCAGCTTTGGCAGGCCCAAAGACATAGAATCCACCCCACGGGTGCTACGCGCCCTGCACGCCTCCAACAAAACAGAGGTGGATCAGCAGGCCGTGCTGCGGGCCCGCCTGCTGGATATGTGGCTGGGCGACTGGGACCGCCACGATGACCAGTGGCGCTGGGCGGAGTTTAAGCAGGAGGACGGCAAGCGCTACGTGCCCATTCCACGCGACCGCGACCAGGTGTTTTCGGTGGTCAACGGCTTCATTCCCTGGCTGCTCACCCGCAAATGGGGCCTGCGCTATTTACACGACTTCGATTACGACACCCGCGACATACAGGGACTGAACTACAATGCGCGCTATTTTGACCGCAGTTTTCTCACGGCCAAAGACCGCAATGCCTGGATGGCCACAGCCGATACCCTGCGCGCCGCTTTTACCGATTCCCTCATTGAGGCGGCCATCGGTTTGTGGCCCAAAGCCATTTATGAACTGCACGGCCCCGAAATCATTGCCAAACTCAAGGCCCGCCGCGACCGTCTGCCCGAACTGGCCAGCCGCTACTATCATTTCCTGGCGAAGGAAGTGGAGGTCATGGGCAGCGACCAGAACGAGCGATTTGAAGTAGAGCGCTTTGGTGGCAACCAAACCCGCGTGCGGGTGTACCGGCTGAAAAAGTCAGGGGAAAAGGGAAGGCTTATCTATGAGCGGGTGTTTCACTACCCCGAAACCAGGGAAGTGCGCCTCTACGGCCTGAATGGCGAAGATGAATTTTATGTGAGTGGCACGGCTGCCACAGGCAGCCTGCTGCGCATCATTGGTGGGGGAGGAAAGGACCGCATCATAGACGAATCGCGGGTAGGAGGAGGCAAACGCACCCTGGTGTATGATGTAAAAGGGCAAAATGAGCTGCAATTGGGGCGTGAAGCCAAGGACAAAACCCAGCTATCGGAAGCAGTGAATGCCCATGACCGCAAGGCTTTCAAACTCAACCATCTGCTGCCTCTGGTGCTGCCCGGCTTTAATGTGGACGATGGCTTCAGCCTGGCGGGAGGATTTATTGCTACCCAACATGGCTGGCGCAAAGAACCCTACAAAAGCAAGCACAGCTTTTTGGCCAGCCTGGCCTTCTCTACCCGGGCCCTGGATGTCAAATACCAGGGGGATTTCACGGGTGCTTTGGGCAAGCTGGATTTCTATCTGGATGCCAGGGCTCATGCGCCTACTTATGTGGTCAATTATTTTGGGCTGGGAAATGAAACCCGCTATACCGAAATGAACGATGACAACTTTGACTTCAACCGCGTGCGCATGAGCGGAATTACAGTTTTTCCCGCCCTCAAAAAATCCTTTAACGAACAACAGCACCTGCTGCGTTTGGGGCCGGTCTATGCGTTTACGAGGGTATCGGCCGAAGAAAATGAAGGCCGCTTTGTGGTGCAGGACAACAGCCTGGGAGCAGAGGCTTTTGAGCCCAAACACTACGCTGGCCTGCAGTTTAACTACCACATAGATGCCGTGGACAATCCCGTTTTCCCCATGCGCGGGCTGCGGTTCAATTTCCAGACGGGCTGGTACACCAACCTGCGGCAGCGCAACATGCAATATACCAGCCTGCAAACCGACCTGGCTGTCTTTTTCAGCTTGTATGCGCCTACCCTTATCACCCTGGGCAGTCGCGTAGGCTATGCAAGAAATTGGGGCGAATATGAATTTTTTCAGGCACAAACACTGGGGCGCCGCAGCAACCTCAGGGCTTATCGCGGCGAACGCTTCGCCGGCGATGCCGCCTTTTTTCACAACACCGACCTGCGCATTCGCCTCTTTAAACTCAACAACTACTACCTGCCCCTGCAAACAGGTCTCATCGCATTTTTCGACTATGGCAGGGTGTGGCTGGCAGGGGAGCAGTCCACCCGCTGGCACAGAGGCTATGGCGGCGGCATCGTCATTTCCCCCTATTCCGCAGCAGTGATTTCGGCTACCTACTCCCTCTCCAAAGAACTGAACATTCTGGAAGTGAAAATGGGCTTTTTCTTTTAATACCCACCTTCATATAAGCAAAAGCCCCGGCCAATAATGGCCGGGTCCTCAAATTATTCCGGTACTTTCCCTGAAAGGACGGCTATCCTCGAGCAAGGGCCGGGTTCAGGTGAGCATGACTCCGGAAAAGAGGCTTATAAGCCTCCTGCAGGTATCAGGTGTATTCATGATGGTGCAAAGTCTTTCAACATCATTAATGCAACGAAAATCAAAATGGTTACTCCTTCCTGAAAAAAAAATGCTGAAAGCGGTCCGTATCTGTCTGAAAGGTGCATACTTGTAGTTTTGGCAAATAGTTCTTATGTAATATATTTTATATAAAAAATATTACTATTTTGATATTAATGTCTAATTTTATACCTCATATTAACCGCTCTCTTATGCAAGCCCGAACTGGAAACAGGCTGGAAATAAGGGTGAAAGCCCGCAACTCGCTGCGCATTGGCATACGACAAAAGTTGTTGCTGGGGTGCCTGCTAGGCATAGTTGCTGTAAGCGCAGTAATGGTGGGGCAGCAAGGTGAAACCAGGTGGGAAAATGATCCCGAAGTGCTCGCAATGCTACTAAGAAGCGGAGCTATACAGTTGGAGGGGGGAGTGCTATTTTCTATAGAAGCAGCCCATCAGAAGGGAAATTATCGCAGCATAGCAGCACCAGCCTACATCGGAAACCCCCAGAACATACAGACTGTACTGAACGACGGTCCCGGAAGAAAATCGGGGAGTCTAAGGGCCATAGCAGGCCAATGGAATGCTGCCTTAGGAGGAGATGTTGCCATTTTGCCAATGGAAAGGAGTGCGGCCCTGCGCATCGTACAAATGGACAAAAGAGTGGAAAGGGGCAGAGGCATACCCGGTGGTGGCATAGGGCCCGTCATTCGCATTCAAGCCCTTACCACCCCTTCCCTGCTGGGCAAGCTGCGCTTTGCCTACCAGCCCGCAGCGCTGGGAGAGCTGCGGGAACATGCCCTGGGGCTGTATGTGAGCAGGGATGGCGGGCTGAGCTGGGAAAGCATGCCTGCCCGCCTCAATGCAGCAGCACATTACCTGGAAACCAATGTGCTGGACCTGGCAGCCCTGTGGACCCTGGGCCCCATGTATCCACCTTCCCCGGTAGAGTTGTTGTACTTTCGGGCAGCTCCGCGGAATGGCTCCGTGCTGCTGACCTGGGAAAGTACCTTTGAGCTCAACAATGCCTACTACGAGGTGGAGCGTTCAGCCGACTTGAAGAGCTGGACGTCCATAGGCCGACTGCGCGCAGTCGGCAACAGCCGTAGGGCTACTGTGTACAGCCTGACGGATCACGACCCCTTTACCTACAACAATTACTACCGCCTCAAGCAGTACAGCACCGACGGCACAGTGGGCATCAGTGAAGTACGGCATATTCAGGGCCTGCAATATGACACCTCCTTACAGGTACAAAAAAAGGGCGATATGCTCAGCCTGAAGCTAAAATCGCCCAAACGGCAACGAGCCCGCATCAGCTGGGTGAATGCCCGGGGAGAGGCATTGCGGCATTTTGTGCTGGGCCTGAACAAGGGCAACTGCTCCATAGATATGTATCTGCCTACCTGCGCCGAAGGCGCAGCTTTCTTCACCTTCCAGTCCGAATCGCATTTTCATGCCCAGGCACTGAGCAGCCTCAACCAGGAATGATGTCCCGGTCCAGCTGAATATCCACCGTTTCTCCTTCCGATTTGGCCATGACCGAGGTAAGGGTGAGGTCGCCTATAATGTTGATGGTGGTGCGGCACATGTCAATGAGGCGGTCGAGCCCAAAAATGAGGGCCAGGCCCGTTTCGGGCACCCCTATGGTGCCCAGCACCAGAGCCAGAGTAATCATGCCTGCGCCCGGCACCCCCGCAGCGCCCACAGATGCGAGCGTAGCTGTGAGAATGATGGTGAGCTGCTGTACAAAGGTGAGGTCGATGCCAAATACCTGCGCAATGAAAATAGCGGCTACCGCCTGGTAAAGGGCCGTGCCATCCATATTGATGGTGGCGCCCAGGGGCAGCACAAAGCTGGATACTTCCCGCGATACGCCCAGGTTGCGCTGGGCCACGTCCATACTGATGGGCAGGGTGGCACTGCTTGAGCTGGTGCTGAAGCCCAGCAATATGGCTTCCTTGATGGCCCGCAAAAACAGCAGGGGGCTGCGCCTTACATAAAAGTAGATGAAAGAAAAATGCGTAATGACTACGTGTAGGATCAGTCCCAGCAAGACGATTATGGCGTATTTAAACAACAGCACCAGAATATCCAGCCCCAGCGTGGCCACCACCCCTACCATGAGGGCAAATACCCCGTAGGGGGCCGTTTCCATGGCCAGGGTTACCATTTTGATTACGGCATCGTTCAGGCCATCAAAGGCCTTGATGAGGGGAGCCGCCTTCTCCGGCGGGATGAGGGTGATACAAATTCCCAGAAAGAGGGCGAAAAAGATGACGCCCAGCATGTCGCCCTCGGCCAGCGACTGAAAGGGGTTGGTGGGCACAATGCGCACCATCAGGTCGAAGATTTTTTCCAGCTCGCTTTTTTCGGCCAGTTCTTCGGCCTCGGCTGCCTGTTGCAGGCTTTGCTCTTCGTACTGGGCAATGAGCTCCGTCTTTTTTTCTTCGGGCATTCCAACACCTGGCTGGCCGATATTGGCTACCGCGATGCCGATGGTGGCTGCCACGGCCGTGGTAAACATAAAGAAGGCAAAGGCTTTCAGTCCCATCTTACCCACCTTGCGTATGTCGCCCAGGCTGGCCGAGCCCAGAATGAGCGATATCAACACCAGGGGCACTACCAGCATTTTTACCAACCGAATAAAGATGGTGCCAATGGGCTCAATGTAGGCAGCGTATTCGGCCGCGCCAAACTGATTAAATGCAAAGCCCACGATGATACCCAGTATCATCCCCAGGAGAATTTTCGTATAGAGTTTCATAGTCTCAGGATGCAGGTTGAAGGCATGAAGATAGAATATAATTTTGAAAAACAGAAAATCAACTACGTCCTTCGATCCATTTGCAGAAGGCAGGAATTTGTATTTATTTGAAAAAAAATGAGAGCATGAACAAGCTTGTGCGCATATTCAATCCGGTAGGGGCATTGGTGGACCGCATCGTGTGTGTGGTCTTTGCCGTGTTGCTGGCCCAGGGACCTACCTACATTGCCCAGTACATAGATGTGCTTTCGGGCGCAGAAATGGAAGCCCGCCGCACCTTTGAAGATGTACAGGAACGCGCCATTCAGGAAGGCCTGACCGTAGAGGAATACATTGCCCGCACGGTGGAAGAGACGCCCCGGGAAGTGAGGGCATGGGATTTTGTGCAGGATACCAAAAACACCGTTGAGCGCTACCAAAAATATCACAAAGCCCTGGTAGCCCTGGAGAACAGCAGCCTCTGGGCGCGGCCCTTTGTGCTGGCAGCCCACTTTGACCGCAGCATTCACAAGGCCATCCGCTTTGAGCCCAATGTACCCATTACGTACGAAGGGGCTGTGTATGCCCTCATAGGCGTGTTGCTGGCCCTCAGCCTCATGGCATTGGTGCGCGGCATAATTGGATTAATTTTTGGAAGGAAAAAAACAAGTGAAAAAATTAACGTCTGAGTGTTTTTGAAAACCAATCGCTTCCAACACTTCCTCTGGTACTGGCTGCCCTTGCTGCTTTGGATGGTGCTCATTTTTGTGCTCTCGCATCAGGACAAAGACCACTCCCGCCGCACCAGCGAGTGGGTGCTCTGGCTGCTGAGTCTGCTGCATATCGACCTGGAAAGCCTCAAAGCCTCTGGTGCTTTGCTGTACGTGCGCAAACTGGCCCATTTTTCCATTTACTTTGTACTGGCCTTCTGGAGTTTTCGCCTATTTAAATGGAAGTGGCAACCTCCACGCCTGTGGTGGGCCGTATGGGGGTTTTGTGTGATCTATGCCGCTAGCGATGAATTTCACCAACTGTTTGTGCCCGGCAGGGTGGGCAGCTTGCTGGACGTGGGCATCGACAGCCTGGGGGCTGCGGCCTGCACAGGTATGCTCATATTGGCACAAAGGTTGGATTACAGGCCACTGGCTGCCTGAGAAGCAGGTAAAATCAAATAAATTGTATTAGTTTTGTATGCTGTAGCATCCCACTAACCAACTCGTATTAATCATGATCATAGAAGTAAAAGTACCTAGTCCCGGAGAATCCATTACCGAAGTTGAAATAGAAAGCTGGCTGGTAGAAAATGGCGACATCGTAGAGATGGACCAGGAGCTGGCCGAAATCAGCTCAGACAAGGCCACCCTCACCATCAATGCCGAGCAGGCTGGCCAAATAGAAATTCTGGCTCAGGAAGGAGATACCGTTCAGGTAGGGCAGGTTATTGCCAAAATAGATACCTCTGCCGCGGGCGAAACCCCTGCCAAAGAGCAGGTCAAGGAAGAGGCAGCAGAAGAAAAAGTGGAAAAAACCGAAGCCAAAGTGCCCGAAACAGCCCATGCCGAAAGCCAGGGCGCACATTATGCCCAGGGCCTGCCCTCGGCTTCGGCTGAGAAGCTCATGAAAGAGAAGGGCCTCAAGCCCTCCGATATACAGGGCAGCGGCCGGGACGGCCGCATCACCAAGGCCGACGTCATCCGGCAGCAGGATGCCCCCAAAGAAAAAGCGGCGGCTCCTGAAGCACCTCCGGCTCCCAAAGAAAAGCCCCTGCCCTCCTTGCCGGTAATGGCCAACGGCCAGCAACGCGAAGAACGCAGGGAAAAAATGAGCAGCCTGCGTCGCAAAATTGCCGAGCGCCTGGTGGCCGTCAAAAACGAAACGGCCATGCTCACTACCTTCAATGAGGTGGACATGTCGGCCATCAAAGCCCTGCGTGCACGCTACAAGGAAAAATTTAAGGAAACCCACGGCATAGGCCTGGGCTTTATGTCCTTTTTCACCAAGGCCTGTACCATGGCCCTCATGGAGTTTCCCGCTGTGAATGCCCAAATAGATGGGCGGGAAATCGTGTACCACAACTATGCCGACATCGGCATAGCTGTGAGCTCCGACCGGGGGCTGGTGGTGCCCGTTATTCGCGATGCACACCTGATGAGCCTGCATCAGATTGAGCAGGCCGTGCTGCACTATGCCCTCAAGGCCCGCCAAAACGAAATTACCATTGAAGACATGACCGGCGGCACCTTTACCATCACAAACGGCGGCATTTTTGGCTCCATGCTTTCCACCCCCATCATCAACCCGCCTCAGTCGGCCATACTGGGCATGCACAACATCGTGGACAGGCCCGTGGCTGTAAACGGTAGTGTGGAGATCCGGCCGGTGATGTACGTGGCCCTCTCTTACGACCACCGCATCATTGATGGAAAAGAAGCCGTTTCCTTTTTGTACAGGGTAAAAGAGCGGCTGGAAGACCCCGCCAGAATGCTGCTGGAAGTATGATTTTTCTACCTGGTGCTTTAGCTGAGTGGAAAAGAAAACAAAGAATGGCCCGCAATTACGGGCCATTTTTTTGTTAAATTGCATAATTTTCTGAAATGAGGTAATGAAGGGCCTAACATAGTGAGTCAACTGCCGTGAGGGTGTACTCAGTTGTTTCAGGCCTGCTTTATTTGGAGTGTCGGTATTACGGAGGTTTTTGAAAAATAACCCTTTGCTTCTTTCTCATTACACCTCTGAATCTTCACCTTTATGTGTATGGATGAGGGGTTTATTTTCAGCAGCCTACTCTCACTTTGCCTGCAATTAGTCTAAGGTTCCAAATCGTACAAACCGGTGGTGAGTAGAGAATAAAAACAGTAAGAATAATGGAGCAATGCAGCTACTCTCATCCCATACATAGGTGCATATCTTAGCCGTGTCAGGCGTTGATATGTCCGCACAGCTTTTGTGTAGGTAGGTAGGCTTGGATGTGCCTTCAAGCTCTTTTCCCTTACATGCCATTTCTTTAACAGCAAAGCCAACCAAATTTCTTTCGGTTTCGTAAGTAAATGGAGACCCTACTCCTGAATTCTTGATTCTAATCTGTTATTTTTGAGGCTTTTACAGCCCCCATGAGGGTATTTTATGCTTTTGGGTAGCCCCTCACCATTAAAAAATATCAATACTGAACAGGGCAGTCTGTACCCAAAATAACTTCAACCCAATTTATGTGGCCTTTTATCCCTTACATGCAGGTAGATAAACAGTTGGGGAAGAAGTTAAAAATACAGCTCGATAAAAAACGTAATTTTATCGAAAGTTGAAACTGCCAGATGATTAATTGCATCATGCAGAACAAACCAGCCCGGAAAAAGATAAAGTGAGCAGCTGTCAAAAAAAGTCCTAAAGCATGCAGAGAGGGGCTGGTCGTTTTTAAGAAATTAAGTTGCAAGATTTCAATGCGAGGCATGTTTTTTGCAATATTTTCTTACATGCTCTAAATACAGTTTTTCGCCCACAATTATTTGTATCCTTCGGGGGACTGTTTCTCCGGAGAAATATAGCCTATTTTTAAGCACCCATTTAACCCAGACGTACACGCATACTCTTGTTTCCAGTATTCGTCCTGAAATAGGATTATGGGGATTCTATTGCCGTGACTGTTAACAATAGCTTTATGCAGAATAGGTATTCCATGTTGTTTTTTTTCGGATTCAGTATCTCCATGGTGATGCTGGCTACCATTTATTCCGAAAACAGAGGAAGGGAAATAGAAGATGCAGATGTCCCTTTTTTACAGGCCAGGTCTGAATGGGCCGACTCTGTGCTCAGGCAGATGAGCCTGGAGGAAAAAGTAGGTCAGCTGCTGGCAGTGGTGGCGGATCCGGATACGACCGGAGGCCAGCTGCCCATTACTCACTGGCTGAGGGAATACCATGCCGGCAGCATTATTTTTAACAATTACAGCTACGAACAACAATACAAACGCACCCTTCTGTATCAGTCTTATGCAGCCCTGCCATTGCTGGTAGGCATGTACAGTGACGCTCAGAACGATCAATTTGTAGAGTTTCCCGACGACTGGTCGCTGGCGGCAGTGAGGGAAGACACCCTGATAGGCAAGTTGGGCAAAGAGGTGGCTCATCAGTCGGCACAGTTGGGCAACCAACTCTATATATTGCCTTACCGCCAGCACCGCAGCGCCACAGTAGGTAAGGTGCTGAAGGTTACCAGCAGGATGCAAGAAGAAACGGTGCTGGCTTGTGCGCGTTTTGAATACACCCATCCTTTTTCCAAAACCTCCGAGCAATCCCGCGACAGCCTGTGGGCTCCCTACAAGGCCATGGCGCGCTCGGGCATTTCTGTGCTCATGCTCAACCCCAACCTCATCGTAGAGGATACGGTAGTGAGTATAGCCCAAAACTTTTCCATCAAAGATTATTTGCACAACCACATCGGGTTTAAGGGGCTGCTGGTAGCTGAGTTGGCCGACAGCATGGACCTGACCCTTTACCTTACCAAGCTGATGCGTGCGGGGGTGGATATGGTGATTTTGAGAAAGGATGTGGACAAAGCCTGCCGCACCCTCATCAAGCTGGTGAAGGGAAATTATTTGTCCGAGGCCGACATTAACCAGAAAGTGCGTAAAATATTGATGGCGAAGGCCTGGTCGGGGGCTGTGGATTTTCATGCAGCGGCCCGCAGGGAGCAGTTGGCTGAAACGCCGCCTGCGGCGGCTCCGACCCTGCTGAGCCGCAGGCTCACCGAGGCAGCCATTACCCTGGTAAAAGACCCGCAGCGGCAACTTCCCTTTCAGCACTTGGCCGGGCGCCGCATGTATGTGCTCAATGTGGGGGGGAAACTGCCCGAATTTAATACATATTTGGGCTATTATACATCCATTCACGGCCAGGAAGTGGCTATCAGCCGAAAGGAAGGCCTCACTTTTCGCAACAAGGGTGAGCTACCCCTGTTCAACACCCTGGTGATGGCCCTGAATAACATACCCCTGGATACCCTCATGAGCGGCAAAGTGATAGAAGACCTCCGCCAGCTCAAAGAACGCCATCAGGTAGTGGTGGTCAACTTTGGGGCGCCAGAAGTGCTGGCTTATTTTGCTGACTTTCCCGTGTTGGTGCAGGCCTACAACAACCGCCCGCTTACCCAGGAAGTTGCCGCTCAGCTGCTCTTTGGGGGCGTAGGCGCCCAGGGGCGCCTGCCGCTAAAGGTAGGCAGGCAGTTTGCCGCTGGTACCGGTATCCAAACACAGCCCACTCGCCTGGCTTACACCATACCCGAAGCCGTTAACATTTCTTCGGTTGACCTGCAGCAAATCGATTCTATCGTAAAAGAAGGCATCTCGGAATTTGCCATGCCCGGCTGCCAGGTGCTGGTAGCCAAAGACGGCAAAGTGATTTATCACAAAGCCTTTGGCCATCATACCTATTCCCGGCGCCAGCGCGTGCGCGAAACCGACCTCTACGACCTGGCCTCCATTACCAAGGTGGCCGCCACCACCCTGGCCAGCATGAAAATGTACGAAACCGGCAAGCTGGGGCTGGACAATTTGCTGGGCGAGTACTTTAAAGACAAACGCATATTGGTGGACTCCCTCGACATGCACGAGGTGCGCTACACCGCCGATACCCTCCTTTATGAGGAGTATGCAGCCATATATGGAGAGCTGGAAAGCGGGGAGCTCGACTTGATCGAAAGTGGGGAGGTACCCAGAATGAATATGGAGCGAAAGGCCGTGCGCTACCAGGACTCCCTGGTGATTGTGTATCACCCTACCACCCTTACCCTTTCAAACGAATCCAATATTTTTCAGGTGAGCATACGCGAGCTGCTCACCCACCACTCCGGTCTGGACGCCAGTCTGAATATTTACCCCTATATGTACTACAAGGGGCAGCAGACTTCGCCTTTCGGCGTGTATTTTGACCGTACTCCCAACGGAGACTACAAGGTACAAGTCGCCGGCGATTTTTACATGGACAGGCACCAGCTCGATGCGTTGTGGAGAGATACCCGCTACCTGCGGCTCAATGAGAACCGCAATTACAAATACAGCGACATCAACATGATCTTGCTGCACCAGGCCATAGACTCCATCAACCAGTACAGCATGGAGCGTTACCTGGATACGCAATTTTACCGCCCGCTGGGCCTTCAGACCCTGCGCTACAACCCCCGCAGGTCGGTGATCAGTAGCAGGCTGATCCCTACGGAGTATGACCACAAGTGGCGCAAGCAACTGCTCAAGGGCTATGTACACGACCCCACAGCCGCCCTTATGGGTGGCGTAGCAGGCAGTGCAGGCCTCTTTTCCAACGCCAACGACCTGGCCATTATATTTCAGATGCTGCTCAATGGCGGCAACTATGGCGGTGAGCAACTGCTGGAAGAAGAAACCATCAGGTTGTTTACGCAGCGGCACCTCGGCCACCGAGGCTTAGGCTTTGACAAGCCGCCGCTCAGGGGGCGCTACCCCATTGCTTCCACGGCCTCTCCCAACTCCTACGGCCATACTGGTTTTACCGGCACCTGCGTATGGGCCGACCCCGACGAAGACCTGGTGTTTGTGTTTCTTTCAAACCGCATTCACCCCACTGCCAACAACCGACGGCTCATCGACATGCGCATACGTGAACGCATACACGAAGTGGTATATGATGCCATTGCCCAAAGCCGGCAATACGCTTCGCTGGAAGGCCGCATCACGGCGCGCTGAGGCTAGGCCATCACGCTTTCCAAAAATTCATTTTTAAACTTGCCATTTGGGTCGTATTCCTTCATCAGGGCCCGAAAATCGGCCATTTTTTCATAGCGGCTCGCAAGTACTTCGGCCGGTACCCCAAATATTTTACCCCAGTGGGGGCGCATATCGAAAGGCGCCAGCGCACTTTCAATTTTGGGCAGAATGCGGTCCAGGGCCTGCCGGTCCTGTTTCCAGGTAAAGTGAATGGCTACCGATGGGCGCCCGTAAGCGGGGCTCAACCACAGCTGGTCAGCTGCCACGGTGCGTATTTCCGAAATCAACAACAAGTCGGCAACTTCCCGGTGCAGGGCGCGCATGGCTGCCAGGGCTTCTACGGCCCGCTCCTGGGGCACAAAAAACTCCGTTTGCAGTTCCTTACCACTGCTGGGGGTAAAATTCATGCGAAAATGCGGCAGGCGCTCATACCAGGGGCCTGGTACGCCCATTTGTTCGGTACAGTTTTCGGCCGAAAGCTCCACGATGGGGTGCAGGTTGCGCGTGGCCAGTTTGGCACCGAAAAACTCAGAAGCCGGCGCTTCCGGCCTTGTTTCTTCCAGGCGCTCTTTGATCCATACCTGGTTTACGGTATCGCTTTGCCAATCGGTAAACAGGCTCACACTATAGCCTGCCGACATGATCTGGTCGAAATGGGCTTCGAGCTGAGACTCCGGCAGGAACTGATACACCATCTGGCGCATCTGAAAGGCAGGCTGCACCTTCAGTTGAAGGCGGGTGACAATGCCCAGGGCGCCCAGGTGCACCACTGCCCCGGGGAAGATCGTGGGATGCGTTGCGGCTGAGAGCTGCACCAACTCACCATCGGCCCTGACGAGCTCCATGCCTGTTACGGCCGTGGAAAGGTTGCCATTGTGTACCCCGGAGCCGTGGGTGCCGGTGGCACAGGCCCCGGCTACCGAAATATGCGGCAGGGAGGCGAGGTTGTGAATGGCCAGGCCCTGCTTATGCAGGTAGGGACACAGCTGGCCGTAGCGCAGGGCGGCGCCTGTGCTCACTGTGCCTGCGGCCGGGTCCGCTTCCATGAGTGCGGGCAGAGCATCCAGCGAAATCTGGCTATAGCGGCTGTCAGCTATGCGGTTGAAGCAATGGCGCGAGCCCAGGGCGCGCACTTTTTCGCTTTTGAGTACCAACTCCTGCAGAGCTTCCACCGAAGTGGGCTGGTGTAGTTGATTGGTGCTGTAAGTGAGGTTCCCGGCCCAGTTTGTTCGCACGGGGGCTTCCTCTTGGGGGGCTGAGCTTTGCTTACAGGCTGTCCAGGGAGCAAACAGGCTGCCGGCCAGCAGGGTGGAGGAGGTTTTGAGAAAAGTTCGCTTTTTCATCTTGGGGTTGAGTTGAATAGAAATGAGCAGAAAGCATGGGCAGGGGAATCATGAGCAATGAAGAGTCCCTGATGTACAAGGTAGAAATTTTTTCCCCAACCCCCGCTAATTTGGATTCGTAAACTAAGCTTTTGTACCTTGTCTGTGAAAGTGCCCATCAAACCCCCTTTATTCTGAATAGCCGGGATATCATATACGAAAGTGGCAGCACCCTCATCTATTTGAGAGATGAAGGCATAGAAGCGCCCCGCCTGGTCAAGGTGTTGAAGGCCGACATGCCCACGCCACGGCAGGTGGCACACTTCGAAAATGAATATGCCATTACGCAGCAGTTGAACCTGCGCGGCATACGCAAAGTGCTGAGGCGCACCCGTGAAGCAGGCAAGCTGGCCCTGGTGATGGAGTACATACCCGGTGAGCGACTGCGGGATTACATGGAGCAGCATACCGGCAACATCGGTCTGCTATTGGAAGTGGCTATACAAATGGCTGAAATCCTGCAGCAGCTTCATCAGCAGGGCATTGTGCACCGCGACATCAATGGCAATAATTTTATTTACGATGGCCAAAGCCGGGAAATGACCCTGATAGATTTTGAACTGGCCTGCCCGGCTGAACAACTCAGCAAGGCGGCCGGGGCGCCCCTTACCGCCATAGAAGGCACGCTGGCCTACCTTTCTCCCGAACAAACCGGCCGTATCAAGCGCGCAGTGGATCATCGTTCCGACTTGTATGCCCTGGGGGTAAGCCTGTATGAAATGCTGTGTGGGGAGTTGCCTTTTAACTATCCCGATGCGGTGGAAATGGTCCATGCCCATGTGGCCGTTAATCCCGTGGAGCCCCACCTGCTGCACCCGGAGCTGGAGATACCCGAAACCCTTTCCCGCATCATTATGAAGCTGCTGGCCAAAAATGCCGACGAACGCTACCAGTCGGCTGCAGGCCTGCTCAAAGACCTGGAGACTTGCCAGCGGCAATGGCGGCAGAGCAGGGCCATGCACATTGGGGAACTGGACCAGGAAGAAGGCAAGCTGCGCATTAAAGACAGGCTTTACGGTCGTAAAAGGGCCAGGCAGCAGCTTAGGCGCACCTATGAGCAGGTGATAAAGGGCGGTTTCAAAATCACCCTCATACCTGGCTACACCGGCCAGGGAAAAACCACCATCATTCATCGGCTAAAAGTCTCACTCAGGGAAGAAAATACCTACTTCTTGGAAGGCCGCTTTGAGCAATTCAATCAGCACGTGCCCTACTCAGGCTGGATTCAGGCTTTCGGCGATTTCACCAACCAACTCCTGATGCAGGACAATACCCACCTGGAGCAATGGAAACAAAAAATCCTGCATTCGCTGGGGCAAAGCGGTTCTATTCTCTCTCATATTATTCCCCGTCTGAACCTCATCATAGGCGAGCAACCCCAGGGGACGGACATGGGAACTGAAGAAGCGCTCAACCGCTTTTTGTGGGTGCTCACGAACTTTTTGAGGGTGATTTCGGACAAAGGGCATCCGTTGGTGATCTTTCTCGACGATTTTCAGTGGACCGATCCTGCCTCCCTGGAATTGTTTAAGCTCATTGCAGAAGGCCCCTCAAACCCATACCTGTGGGTGATAGCCGCCTGGCGCGAACAGGAAGCGGACGAGCGGGTGCGCGCATTTCTTTCCCTTGTGCGCAGCATGCCCAGCAGGGTGGAAGTGCTGAAGCTGGGCAACCTCAGCCTGGATGAAGCCAATGAGTGGATCAGCGACAGCCTGGGCATAGGCGCAGCGGCCAGCAAGCCACTGGCGGCTGTGTTGTACGACAAAACCCAGGGGAATCCCTTTTTTCTGCGGCAAATCCTTCAGTCTATATATGAAAACGGGCTGCTGGTATTCCGGGACGGCAAATGGGAGTGGGAACTGGCAGGTATTCAGCAGCTGGGGATCTCGGAGAATGTGGTGGACCTGATGGCGGCCCGCATACAAAAGCTGCCCCAGGAAAGCCGGGAGGTGCTGATGCATGCTGCCTGCATAGGCAACCAGTTTAAGCTGAGTGTACTTTGTGCCATTGTGGAGCATCCTCCAGACTATACGCGCGAGCAACTGGAGCCTGCCCTGGCACTGGGGCTGGTAATGGACCTGAAGGGGCATTACAAATTTGCCCACGACCGCATTCGCAAGGCGGTATATGATGCCATTGAGCAAGAGGAAGCCACCCGTCTCCATCTCAAAATTGGCCGGCATTTGCTGGAGCTGATCCCACCTGACAGGTGGGAGAAACACATTTTCGACATTGTACACCAATGGAACCGGGGACGGCAAGCCATAGCGCTGCCCGAAGAGCAGGTAAATGTGGGCAGGCTAAATCTGATAGCGGGCAAAAAGTCCAACGTGGCGGCGGCATACAATGCTGCTATCATGTACCTGGAAGCCGGTATGCAGGCCCTGGAGGCCTTTCCGTGGCAGGCCCATTACCAGCTCAATGTAACCCTGTACACCGAGGCAGCCAAGGCTGCCTACATGACCGGTGACTACGCCCGCATGGAGAACTGGATAGATAAGCTGCTGAGGCATACGGTACGGGTGGTGGACAAAGCCACCCCGTACGAACTCAAAATACAGTCGCTCATTGCCCAAAACAGGCTGAGTGAGGCCGCCAGCACCGGCCTGTATGTGCTCAAACAACTGGGCATTGAAGTACCTCTCAAACCCAGCAACTACCGCATCAGGCGGCACTTTAGCAAAGTGGGCCGCAAACTGCGCAAAAAGTCCTTTGAGGCTCTGCTGCAACTGCCTCTGGCCGAAGACCCCCACCTGTTGGCCATCATGCGCATCATTTACGTAGTGACGCCCATTATCCACATTACCCGCCCGCGGCTGGCGCCCCTGATGACCCTCAAGCAGGTAGAGCTGGTACTGCAGTACGGCAATTCGCCTTTTTCGCCTGGTATTTTTATTAACTATGGCATTGTGCTGGTACATACTGGCAAGGTAGAGCAAGGGTATAGCTACGGGCAGCTGGGGTTGAAAATGTTGGAGCGGAATAACGCCAGGGAAATGATCGCCCGCAGCTATTTCGTGTTTTTCACCACTCTCTGGCACCTCAAGCAGCATGTGCGCGAAACCTACCAACCCCTGCTGGAAGGCTACCAGGCCGGCCTGAAGTCGGGCGACCTGGCTTCGGCCAGCTTTTGTGTCAACCAGTATCTGTATGCTCGCCTGATGTGTGGCGATGAGCTGCAGCAGCTCATACAGGACATCGACCAATACATAGGGGAGGTGCGTCAACTCAAGCAGGAAACCACGCTGAACTACCTCATGATGATGCGTGCGGTGGTACAAAACCACGTTGTGCCCGGCCCCGACCCCCATACCCTGTGGGGTTCGGTGGGAAAAGAGGCTGCAACGCAGGCGCATTTTCAGCGCAGCCGTGACAGTGCCGGCCTGCTGGCGTTTTATTTCAACAAATTGTACCTGGCTTATCTCTTTGAAGAGTATGAGCAGGCCATGCAGTATGCCGAAAAAATTGATGCGGAATACGACGATATTGGCACCGTAACCAGCCTGCCTGCCTACTACCTCTACGATTCCCTCATACGGCTGGTGTATGTGCCGCATGCCGACAGGGCGGAGAAAAAGCGCCTGCTGAAGCGGGTGTACCGCAACCAGGAGCGGCTCAAAAGCATGGCCGTATATGCGCCCATGAACTACCTGCACAAGTGGTACCTGGTGGAAGCCGAATTGCTGAGGGTGAAGGGCGAAGACCTGCATGCAAGGGGGTATTACGAAAAAGCCATTGACCTGGCCCGGGACTACGAGTACCTGAATGAAGAGGCCCTGGCCTGGGAGCTGGCGGGGAAATTCTACCGCATTTGTGGCAAGCGGTTTTTGGCTGAGACCTTTCTGCGGCAGGCTTCGCAGGCTTATCAGCGATGGGGAGCAATGGGAAAGGTGGCTCAGCTGGCCGAGCGCTACCCTCGCTTTGTCAGCAGCATGGGCAGCCAGGAAACTGCCCCCCATACCTCCTCAGGCGGGTCCTCCGGCAGGGATGCCATTTTTGGACTCGACCTCGAAAGCATTACGCGGGCGTCCCGGGCGCTATCGGGAGAGGTGGTGCTGAGCAATTTGCTGGAGAAGCTCATGCAAATTGTGATAGAAAATGCTGGGGCTACCCGGGGGGTGTTTATGGAGCATCGAGAGGGTGAACTCTTCATTCTGGCTATAGCCGAGTCGCAGCAGCAAGTGCACGTTCAGCAGCCCATTCCTGCCAGCGAATACTCTCACATTGCCCATACCATCATCAACTATGTGGCGCGCACCGGGCATGAGCTGGTGATAGACCTGCCTGCAGCCGAACCCCAGTATGCCAAGGATACCTACTTGCAAACTTACTCCCCGGCGGCAGTGCTCTCTTTTCCCATTGTGCACAAAGGCGAGATGATGGCCCTGCTTTACCTGGAAAACCACCTCACCGAGGGGGCTTTTACCCCCGAACGCCTGGAAATACTGCATGTACTTTCGGCCCAGATGGCCATTTCCCTGGACAACGCCCGCCTGTATGAACAACTGGATGAAAAGGTCAAAGCACGTACCCGCCAACTAAACGAAAAAAACCAGGAACTGGCCAATGCCCTCATCAAGCTGCAGTCCACCCAGACGCAGTTGGTGGAGTCGGAAAAAATGGCTTCCCTGGGCCAGCTTACGGCCGGTATTGCCCACGAAATCAATAACCCCATCAATTTTATCTCTGGCAATATAGGACCCCTGGCGCGGGACATCCAGGACATCAAGTCCCTGCTCAAAAAAATGCATGAGCTGGAGCATAGTGACGACCTCCAGGCCGCCATACAGGCGGTGAAGGCCTACAGTGAAGAAATTGATACGGAATATTTGTTTGAAGAAATAGAAATGCTGCTCAAAGGCATACGGGAAGGGGCCACCCGCACCCGCGACATTGTGGTAGGCCTGCGCAATTTTTCCCGCCTGGACGAGGAGGACTTCAAGTACGCCGACCTGCACGAAGGGCTGGACGCTACCCTCATGCTGCTCAACAGCAAGCTAAAAAAGGGCATCAAAGTGGTAAAAAACTACGGCCAACTGCCCAAAATCCTTTGCCTGCCGGGCAAGCTCAACCAGGTTTTTATGAACTTGCTGAGCAACGCCATTCAGGCCATTGAGGCCCGGGGGGGGCAGGGCGGCGAAATATGCATTACAACCACACAGAGTAAGGGGCAGGCCGAAATACGCATACGGGACAATGGAACCGGCATGCCGGAGCAGGTGCGTCAGCGCATTTTTGAGCCCTTTTTTACCACCAAAGAAGTAGGGCAGGGCACGGGGCTGGGGCTTTCTATCAGTTATGGCATCATAGAAAAACACCAGGGCAGCATAGAGGTGGAGAGCGAAGAAGGGGTGGGCACTACCTTTATCATACGCATACCGCTGGAAGTAGAAACAGCATAGCATGCCGGAGGGCCTGCTACACGGGGTCCAGGCTGTAAAGCACCACTTTTTCCTCCTTCCCCCTGAGTTTAATTTCTCCTATGTAGTCGGTGGTGTACATACCCCGCAGGTCGAGTTGCTCCAGCAGGCGGGCCGAGAGCAGCAGGCGCAGTCCCAGGCGGTTGGTTTCGGATTGGATGCGCGAGGCGGTGTTGATGGTATCGCCGTGAAAGACGATGCTGCGCTTGAAGTCGCCTATTTCGCCCGCCACCACCTTGCCGATGTGCAAGCCGGCTTTGAAAATGGGCTCTGTGCCGTATCTTTTGAGGTAGCGGTGCTTGCGTGCCTCTATTTTCTTCATGCAGTAAAAAAAGCACTGTATGCAGTTTAGTCGCTCAATTCCCCGCTTTTTGGGCCAGCTGATTACCACTTCATCCCCCACGTACTGATAGATTTCGCCTTTGGTGCGGGAGATGGGCTCAGAAATATCGAAGAAAAAATCGTTGAGCAGGCGGTGCCACTGAAAGTGGCCCAACTTTTCGGCCAGGCTGGTGGAGGATTTGATGTCCATAAAGAGGAAGATGCGCTCTTCTTCCTTGGGGTGGTAATACCGGCCAATGAGGTAATTGAGCAGCACATTGCGCCCCAGTAAACGGGATACCTGCATGACAAACTGCATGGCCAGCAGCAGCACAAAGCACACCAGCACCGGGGTGATAAAGGAGCGCCTCCAGAAGAGCTCCGAAATCCCCTCTACTCCTTCGGTTTGGAAGGCATACAACCAGGGCAGCTGATAGTCCATGGCCAACTGTGAGGAGGTCAATACCATCAGTGTAAGCACAATAACGATGAGGTAGGCCAGGCTTCTGAGCAGGATAACTTCCACAAAGCGGCGCCTGCGCAGCCAGCCCGAAAAAGCCCATTTTTCCAGCACCCCGGACCAAAACCCGATGGAAAGCCCTGTGAGCACGCTGATGGGCAAAATGGATTGGTTGAGGGTAATGAGGGCAATGAGGCCTCCCAGAAGTATCCCGTAGGCACTGCGTTCCAGTATTTCTATCCATTTTCGGTGGTCCATAGTGGCAACGTGGATAAGACAGGCAAAGGAAACACTTATTTTGCTCCCTCCAAAACCGAAGCCTGATACGGAAACCAAAGCACATTGCCTTTTCCGCCTTTGCCTTCATTGGAAATAAAGAGGTCGCCATTGGGGTGAAAGCATATTCCTTCCGGTTGCTTAAACACCTGTTCATCCAGGGGATACATGCCGGTAATCTGGAGCTGGGGACTGAGTACGATCAGTAATTTTCCCACCGAGGCAAGCAGGTAGAGCTCGCCGCTGAGGGGGTGTACGGCAATGGCAGAGGGCTGAAAGTTGAGGTTGCCGCCCGGGCTGAGCATTTTGCCCAGTTCCTTGGAGAGGCGCAGGTAGGCATTGTCGGATACGGCCAACTGCAGATGGCGGAGGTTGAGGTAAAGCAGGGCTGTATCGGTAAATTGATGGGAAGGAAGGCCAAAGCCATATACTGCCCGTATGTCTTTTTTGCCTTTCTGGCTAATTTCCGCATCGGCCTTGCAGGCAATCAGCAACTGCCGGCTGCCCGGCAGGTAGCCCAGGCCTTCGGTATCGTTTTGTTTACTCAATGGGGTTTTATACACCTGCACCACGGGCGAATCAGCGGGGAAGGGATACACCTCAAAAATGGCCCCGTCGCTGCGCAGCACATAGGCGGTGTCATGGACCATTTCTATGCCCTCATAGTCTCCCCTGCCGGCAAAGCGGTGTTCACTCACCACTTCTCCACTTTGGTAGTCGAGCTGAAAAATGCTGCCCTTTTCATCCTGAACCATTACCAGCCTGCCCTCCTGCAAAAAACTCAGGCCCGACACTTCGCGCAGCTTGCCGGGGAGTTTCATTTTTTTGTGGGGAGAGGTCAAATCATAGGGCAATACCACCTGGCCAAAGGAGGGAGCAAAGCCCACGCCTGCCGGTTCGTGTTGGGAGATGGGCTGACAACTTCCCCCCAGCAGCCAGGCAGCAAGCAACAACAGCAGTTGGTATGGCCGGAATATCAGGAAGGGGTGTTTCATTTTTTTTACAAAGATCGCAAAGTTTTGGTTCTGACAAAGCCCCATGGGGGTAATTGTGGGAATATCAGCGCAGTGCTTTTCCAAAAAAGCACGATTTTTGTATATTTGTGAAATAATCCAGTATTTAAAGTGTAGCCTCTGAAAAATAAACGGATACACAAAAAGTCAACTAACTGCCCGACCCTATGCCCGCCTTAGCTGTCAGATGCTTGCTCACACTGTTTGTATATGTTTGCCTGAATATGATGTGGCCCACGGCTGCATGGGGCCAATGTGGCTGCGACCACGTCATCCCGCCATCGGTGGTATATATCAACGGCAATGACCCCGCCTACCAGTTTGTGCCGGGTGATGTGGTGTGTTTGCAGGCAGGGGTAAAGTCGGAGCTGTGGATTCTCAATGTGCACGGTGCCCCGGGCAACCCCATCACCTTCAAAAACTGCGGGGGACAGCTGGTGCTGCAGCAGCCCAACCTCTACAGCTATGTGCTCAAAATCTCCGACAGCGACAACCTGCGCTTCACCGGCTCTGGCGAGCCCGGCCTGCAGTACGGCATACAAATTATTGGAGAAGGGCCCCTCAATGGCGGCAGCGGCATTGAACTGGACGGAATTTACAACCAGATTGAGCTGGACCACCTGGAGATATTCAACAATGAGTTTGCCGGGATATGGGCCAAGGAAATGGGCTTCAGTTGTAGCTTTCACCGCGACAATTTTACCCTCTACGACCTCAAAATTCACCACAACTACCTTCACGATGTGGGCACGGAGGCCATTTACATCAACCGCCAGCTGAGTTATTCCAGTTCATCCATAGACTGCGGAGGGATTACCCGTTACCCCTACGGCCTGGAGGGCCTGCGCATTTACAACAACCGCATAGAACGCACCGGCTGGGACGCCATAGATGTGGACGCAGCCAACTGGGATGCCGAGATTTATAACAACACCATCACCGATTATGGCCTGGCCGGCGACCCCGGCCAGCAGAAGGGCATTTTTCTGGGCGATGGGACCAGTGGCAAATGCTACAATAATTTTCTCAAAAATGGCCTGGGCGACGGCATTGTGGTTACGGGATGGAGCACCAATACCCTCTACAACAACATCATTGAAAACACCGGAAAAGTGGGCATCTGGTGCCTGGAACGCACCCCGCCCAATTATGGGGAGTACGTATTGCTGCACAATACCATCATCAATCCCGGCCTGGACGGCATACGCATCAGCAGCCCCATTACCGGCAATTTTGTACTGAACAACATCGTCATTAACCCTTCCAACATCGAATTCATCACCCTGGAAAACGGGGCTACGGCCACTGTTGCGGGCAATTACCTGGACATGAACATCGCCAATGTGCAGTTTGCCGACCCAGGCAGTTCCGACTTTCAGCTGGCCGCCAATTCGCCCCTCATCGACCAGGGGAGTGACATCAGCAGTTACAACATCAGCATCGACCACGCCAGCCAGGCGCGCATGGTCAATGCCACTTACGACATAGGGGCCTGTGAGTATCAGCTCAGCCCGGGAGCACCTGCTCCTCCCCAGGTGCCGGGCCCGCCCCCCTATACGGCCCTGGACCCTGCTAGCATAGCCCCCTACACCGGCGACTTTCTCTACGGCAGCAATGTGGGCTTTTATCCCGGCTGGAATGACTTTCAGTTGGCAGATATTGCTGCGGGCAACCCTGCTACCGGCCAGTTGGGCATAGGGGTGGGCACCTTTCGCCCTTCTTTGCCGGAGCATTTGGTGGAACAATTTGGCTACAAAGTGCGCATCAGCACCTTTCAGCACTACCAGAGCCTGGGCATGGACGACCATACCCTCTTCATTGGCTTTCCTGCCGACAACGGCCCTCACCGCGACCCCAATGCCTACTGCTCCGACGGCACCCGGTCCTGGCTGTTTGCCAATATGTACCAGCCAATTTGGGACAACGGAGAGGGAGGCACACCGGTAAACGAAAACAACTACTTTGCTCACTATGTGTGGAAAGTGGTGTATCTCTACCGCGACTATGTGAAATTTTGGCAGGTGCTCAATGAACCCGACTTTGACGGAGGCGGCAGCGGCTGGTTTCCGCCGGCCTCGGAAGACCCCGCCTTTGCCGACGCCAACTGGTGGGACAACGACCCCGACCCCTGCGAGCTGGCCAATATGGAAGCGCCCGTGCAGCACTACATTCGCATGCTGCGCATTACCTACGAAATCGTCAAGTCGCTGGCCCCGGACGACTACGTCACCCTGGGCGGCATTGCCTATCCCAGCTTTCTGGATGCCATTTTGCGCAATACCGACAATCCGGGCTGGTACAATCCTGAAGGGATAGGTGCGCCGGGTTCGGTGGATGCTACGCTGTACCCCCATACGGGCGGGGCCTACTTTGATGTGGTGACCTTTCACCTGTATCCGCAGTTTTCCGAGGCGGTGCGCTCTCACAATGGCAGCCAGTTTGTGTACAACCGTCACTCCGACGCGGCGGCCAGCTCCATAGCCGATATGAAAGCCGGCTTTGAAGCGGTGCTCAGCAGCCGGGGTTTTGATGGCAATACCTACCCCCAAAAATTATTTGCCCTTACTGAAATCAACATCCCTCGTGTGCCCTATCCCTACGAGGACCCGGGCTCGGCAGGCGAAAACTACATTGGGGGAGATGAGGTACAGCGCAATTTCATCATCAAGGCTTTTGTAGAGGCTCAGATGCAGGACATTCTGCAAATGTACATCTTCAACCTGGGCGACGAAACCTGGGAGTACGAGGCCACTTCGCCTTTCAACCTCATGGGCTTTTACCAAAAGCTGGAAGGAATTCCTCCCTACACCCAGCAAATCAACAGCTCCGGTATTGCTTTTCGCACCATTGCTACGGAGCTGCGCGGCTTTCACTACGACCCCCTGCGCACCCAGGCCCTGAATTTACCCCCAACGGTGAAGGGCGCAGCTTTTCGAAACAGCCAGGGGCTGTACAAGTACGTGCTGTGGGCCGTCACCCAGTTTGACGAGTCGGAGTTTGCTTCGGCTACCTACTCCTTCCCGCCGGCATTGGGTTACGGGGCGGGCAGCCTGTACCGCAAAAGCTGGGATCATGGCGTCAATCCCGATTCGCAGCTGGTGGCTGGGAGTGGCTTGCTGCTGAGCGGAGCGCCAGCTTTTTTTGAGGAAGTCAATGTCAGCACTTTCCCGCTGGAGTGGCTCGAATTTACCGCCCGGCCTGCGGGTGGCAGGGTGGAGCTGAAGTGGAGCACTGCCTGGGAGCGAAACACCCACCATTTCACGGTGGAGCGCTCGGCCGACGGCCGTTTGTTCGAAGTACTCAAACAACTGCCCGCTGCGGGTAACAGCCAGCAAGTGCGGCATTACCTCACCTTTGACGAACGCCCCATTACAGGCACGAGCTACTACCGCCTGAAGCAGGTGGACCTGGATGGCGCTTTTTCCTACTCCCCCACGGTAGAGGTAAATATGAACGGGCAGGGAAGTATCAGTTGGCGGGTGCATCCCAATCCCCTGCAGCAGGGCGAAGCCCTGCTGGTGCAGGTAGAAACCCCCGGACTGGTATCGGCCAGGCTGGCCTTGTACAGCCTCACCGGCCAGCAGCTGTACAGCCGCGATTTGCGGCTGGAGGCAGGCCAGCACCGACTTTCCCTGCCTACTGCCAAGCTGCCGCGCGGCTATTATTTCCTTTCCCTGCAGGACGCCAACTACGCGGAACCCGCCTTCGGGCTCCGACAGCAACTGGTGGTTTATTAGGGTTTTGGGGAAATTACTGAAACCATTGGGCACACCGTGATTATGCAGGTAGTTATGTTTCACCTCATTACTCCCCATCATGAAAAAATTATTCCTTCTCTGCTGTCTTTCTGCCCTGCTATGTGCGTGCGGCAATTCACAAACTTCGTCTGTGCCCGCTCCCAGGCTGGTAGGCGGCCCCTGTGAGGGCTGCGAGGCCATTTTTGAATTTGGAAATACCCCCCTACACTCCATTGACACCCTTCCCGGCTTTGAGGAAGCGGGACAAAAAATTAAAGTAAGCGGCAGGGTGTATCAGCAAGATGGAAAAACCCCCGCAGCCGGTGTGATTTTGTATGTATATCAAACCAATGAGGCAGGCATTTATGAAAACAAATACAAGCAAACAAACTGGGAAAGTCGCCACGGCTACATACGCGCATGGCTAAAGACCGGCCCCGATGGTCGTTATGCCTTTTATACGCTCAAACCCGGCAGCTATCCCCAGCGAACCACGCCTGCACACATTCACCTTACTGTGTTGGAGCCAGACGGCAAATATTACTGGCTGGAAAGCTATCATTTCAAAGGCGACCCCCTGCTGAGTCCGGCAGAAATTGCGCCTGATGCTCCCCGCGGCGGCAGCACGGGCCTGCTGGACTTGCAGCAGCAGGATGGGCTGTGGGTGGGCAGCAGGGATATTATTCTGGGAAAACATATTCCCGCCTACCGCTAGACGCTATGCTTTGAGCGATTCACTGAGCAAAGCGGCCGAGTCCTTATCCAGAAAAAACTCGCACTGCGGATGTGCTTGCAGGGCTGATGCCGCACACCATTCCCCAATGGGGCCTTCCAGGGCCATTTTTACCGCCTGGGCCTTTCGGGCATCGGGAACGGAGCAGAGGATGTGTTTGCTTTTCAAAATTTGCTGTACACTCATGGAGATGGCCTGCCGGGGCACTTCTTCCAGGCTGGCAAACCAGCCCTCGCCCAGTTGCTGCCTGCGGCAGGCTTCGTCCAGGTTGACCCGTATATAGGGCGCTTCGGTTTCCATATCGGCCGGTGGGTCGTTGAATGCCAGATGGCCGTTTTCGCCTATACCCACCAGGGCCACGTCTATGGGGTGAGCGCGTATGAGGTTGCTGATGCGTTCACACTCCGCCTGCGCATCCGGTGCATCGCCCTGGATGAAGTGAACAGCCCTGAGCGGGCCCACGCGCTGCACAAAGCGCTGCTGCAAATAGGCGCGGAAACTGGCCGGATGGGTAGCCGGTAAGCCCAGGTACTCATCCAGGTGAAACATGACCACCTGGCTCCAGTCTATGTCCTTCGCAGCAGTAAGTGCTGCAAGTGTTTCAAACTGGCTGGCGCCTGTGGCCAGCAGCAGGTGGGCCCTGCCGGCCTGCCGAATGGCAGCCCGGATCAGTTCGGCGGCCCGCTGGCCCGAAGCCCGGCCCAAGGCCTGTTTGTCCGGAAAGATGTGTAGGTTCATGGGGGTTGAATTTTTCATGGATGCAGGATGCAAGATACAGGGATAATTGCTAATCCCTGATTAATGTTGATCGTCTTGGTTGAAAAAATCAGTGGGAGCCGGTGGCAAGGAACGTTCAGAAAAACACTTTTTCAATTCGCATGCTCTTTGGGTGTGTTTTCCAAAATTGCAAAATGCCTGGAAAAAGCGTTACTTTTGCCTCATTTCACACCTTCAATAAACAGTAGTTCATTTATGGATACCAACCTACTAGCAGGACAAGTTGCCATCGTCACCGGCGGAGCACGTGGCATAGGCAAGGGAATATGCAAATTATTTTGTGAAGAGGGCGCCCAGGTAGCCTTGTGGGATGTGCTGGATGCGGGCGAGGCCACAGCTGAAGCGCTACGGGCAGCCGGCGGCAAGGCCATGTTTCAAAAAGTAGATGTAACCGACAAGGCCTCGGTGGAGCAGGCCGTGGAGGAAGTCATGCGTCAGTTTGGGCGCATCGATATTCTGATCAACAATGCCGGCATTGTGCGCGACCGCACCTTTTTGAAAATGACCGATGAGGAGTGGCACCAGGTGATCAACGTCAACCTGAACGGCATTTACACCTGTACCAAAGCCGTGATTCCGCACATGCGCGAGGCGGGCTACGGGCGCATTGTGTCGGCTTCCTCGGTCAATGGCATACTGGGCGCCTACGGACAAACCAACTACAGCGCCAGCAAGGCCGCCATCATTGGTTTTACCAAGGCCCTGGCCCGGGAGGTGGGCAAATACGGCATTACGGTAAACGCCGTGGCTCCCGGCTTTGTGAAAACCGACATGACGGCCACCATTCCCCCCGAAATGCTCAAAGGCATTGAAGACAGCATACCCGTGAGGCGGGCCGGTACCACCGAGGAGTTGGCCCACGCCTATTTGTACCTCGCCTCGCCCTACGCTGGCTTTACCAACGGCCATACCCTGAGCGTAAACGGAGGCGTCATTTCCTGATCATTCCTTATTCATAAAGAAACATGAACAAAATCCTTCTCTCTCTGATTGCTGGATACATGTTATGGGCATTTGTCCCCATTTCCCTGCCTGCCCAGCAAATTAGTTCTCCTTCGGACTTTCTGGGGTATGAGCTGGGAAGCAAATTTACCTACCACCACAAGGTAGTGGACTACTACCAGTACGTGGCAGAACGTTCTCCCCGTGTAAAGCTCATTCCCTACGGCCAAACCAATGAGCGGCGTCCCCTGATGGTGGCCGTGGTGACGGCTGAAAAGAACATGCAGCGAATTGAAGAAATTCGCCAGAACAACCTGCGGCTAAGCGGCAGAAGTGAATTGGGGCCTGTGGTGGGAAGCAAGCTGCCCATCGTGTGGCTCAGCTACAATGTGCACGGCGACGAGTCGGTGTCCACCGAGGCGGCCATGGCCGTGCTCCACAGCCTGGTTACGGGTCAGTGGGAGGGAGCAGCGGAGTGGCTGGAAAATATGGTGGTGGTGCTGGACCCCTGCATCAACCCCGACGGCCGCGACCGCTACGCCCATTTTTACAACCAGTACGGCAATGCTACTCCCAATGCCGACCCACTGGCCTATGAACACAACCAACCCTGGCCAGGCGGGCGCTACAACCACTACCTCTTTGACCTCAACCGCGACTGGGCCTGGCAAACCCAGATAGAAAGCCGGCAGCGCATGGCCCTCTACCGCCAGTGGATGCCCCAGGTACACGTGGATTTTCACGAAATGGGCATGAACTCCCCTTACTTTTTTGCTCCGGCAGCCAGGCCCTACCACGAGGTGATTACGCCCTGGCAGCGGGAGTTTCAGCAACTCATCGGCCGCAACCACGCCCGCTATTTCGATCAGGAATCCTGGTTGTTTTTCAGCAAGGAGGTATTTGACCTGCTCTACCCCAGCTATGGCGACACCTGGCCCACCTTCAACGGGGCCATCGGCTTTACCTACGAGCAGGGCGGTGGCGGCCGCGGCGGCCTGGCCGTCATCACCGACACGGGCGACACCCTCAGCCTGGCCGACCGCATTGCCCACCACTACACCACCAGCATGTCCACCATAGAGGTGGCCTACCAGCAGCGCAGCCGCCTGCTTGAGGAGTTTGAGCAATATTTCCAGCAGGGCATGAACAATCCTGCAGGCCCTTACAAGTCCTACGTGATCAAGGGCGAACCCCAGAACGACCCCGCTACCCTGCAGGCCTTTACAGAGCTGCTGGAGCTCAATGGCATACAGTATGGCAGCGCCCAGCGTCCGGGCCGTAGCCTTAAAGGCTTTGACTATCAACTCAACCAAAGCACGCCCTTTCGTCTGGAGGCCGGCGACCTGGTGATTTCGGCCTACCAGCCGCTCTCGCGCTTTGTGCAGGTGCTGATGGAGCCCAAAACTGCTGTGGAAGACTCTGCCACCTACGACCTCACGGCCTGGGCGCTGCCCTATGTGTATGGATTGCAGGCCTTTGCCACCACTGAACGCCTGCTGCCTGGTGAGAAGCCGGCGCCCAAAACGGTTCGCAACTCCCTGCCTGAGCAAAAGCCTGTGGGCTACCTGCTGGCCTGGAAGGACTTCCAGGATGCGCGTTTTCTGGCTGCCGCCTTTGGGCAGCAACTGAGGGCGCGCTTTGCCGAGCAGCCCTTCCGCATAGACGGGAAGGACTATGACAGGGGAACCCTGCTGTTTTTGCGCACCGATAACAAAGGCCCGCAATTTGATGAAAAACTACTCAAAATTGCCAATGAACACCAGCAAGTGCTCACGCCTGTATATACCGGTATGGTGGACAGCGGCAAGGACTTTGGCTCGCGCAGCGTGCGCTATATACACGCCCCCAAAGTGGCCATACTGGGGGGCGATGGCGTGAGCCCCACCAGCCTGGGGGAGCTGTGGTTTTTTATGGAACAACAACTGCAATATCCCGCCACCATGCTCAATACCGCCTACCTGGGACGGGTGGATTTGGAGGAATTTGATGTACTCATCCTGGTTTCGGGCAATTACGGCCGCTTCTCCGATCAAATTCTGGAATACGTGCGGCAGGGAGGCAAAGTCATTGCCTTTGAGCGCGCTCTGAGCTTGTTTGCAAATGCCAGCAAGGACGACAAACCCCAAACCCAGCTGGCCAAAGACATGGAGAAGATGCGCAAAGACAAAAAGGAAGAGCAAGAGGCAGATCCCGATGAGGCCCTCAAAAAGTACAGCGACCGCAACCGCGCTTTTCTCACCGAGTCGGTGGAAGGGGCTATCTTCCGGGTGCAACTGGACGAAACGCACCCCCTGGCCTTCGGCCTGGGAACTTCCCTGCACCTGATCAAACGCAACAACACGGCCTACCCCTACCTTTCGGAGCGGGGCTGGAATGTGGGCACCTTCCAGGAAAGCGGCTATGTAGCGGGTTTTGCCGGTGCAAAGCTCCGGCAAAAGCTGCAAAATACCCTGGCCATCGGGCAGGAATACCTGGGCAGTGGCACTGTGGTTTATGTGAGCGACTCGCCCATTATCCGGGCATTTTGGTACCGGGGCAGGTTGTTGCTGAGCAATGCGATATTTTTGGTAGATTAAACAAGGCACAAAACATAGCTGTTTGCGCCCTGATGAAAAGCTATTTTTTTACTCAACTCCCAACACATACCCCATGAAAAAGTGTTTTTTCTTTCTGATTGCGGGCCTGCTGATGGCCTGCCAGCCGGAGGGCACGCCCTCCGAAGCTGCTGACCTGGTGCTGCTAAACGGCACCATCTACACCGTCAACGATGCCCAGCCAACGGCCGAAGCCGTGGCGGTAAAGGATGGCAAAATCGTATTTGTGGGGGAGTCGGCCGCTGCCAACAACTATGTGGGTGAGCAGACTGAGGTACTCGACCTGGCGGGAAAGACTGTAACGCCGGGCCTGATTGAAAGCCACGGCCACATCATGGGCCTGGGCCATGCCAAACTCAACCTGGACCTGAGCGGAGTAAAAAACTACGAGGAGCTGGTACAGATGGTGGCCGAAGCTGCCCAAAAGGCGGCGCCGGGCGAGTGGATACTGGGCCGTGGCTGGCACCAGAGCAAATGGCAGCCCCAGCCCGACCCACAGGTGGGGGGCTTCCCCACCCACCAGGCCCTGAGCAAGGTATCGCCCAACAACCCCGTATGGCTCAAGCACGCCAGCGGGCATGCGGGCTTTGCCAATGCCAAAGCCATGGAAATTGCGGGGGTAACGGCCAACACTACTTTTGGAGAGGAAGGCGAAATTCTCAAAGACGCACAAGGGCAGCCCACGGGCATCTTCAACGAACTGGCCCAGGGGCTCATCAGCCGCCACATTCCCGAAACCACGCCGGAGCGCGAAGACCGCGCCCTGGAACTGGCCATAGCGGAGTGTTTGCGCAACGGCATCACCAGTTTTCAGGATGCCGGCTCCAGCAATGAAGACATTGCCCGCTACCACCGCTTTCTGGAGGAGGGCAAGCTGCACATCAACCTGTGGGTGATGCTCAGCGGCCGCTCCCACGAGCTGCTCGAAAGCTGGTACGCCAAAGGCCCGGAAATTGACCCCAACGGCCGCCTGACCATACGGGCCATCAAGCTGTACGCCGACGGCGCCCTGGGCTCGCGCGGGGCCTGGCTGCTGGAACCCTACACCGACCGCCCCGGCCACACTGGCCATGCCGTGATGAACATGGATGACATTGAGCAGGTGGCACGCGAAGGCCTGCAGCACGGCTTTCAGGTATGCGTGCACGCCATAGGCGACCGCGCCAACCGCGAGGTGCTCAACCGCTTTGAAGCTGCTTTCAAAGACAACCCACAGGCGGCCGAAGACCACCGCTTTCGCATTGAGCATGCCCAGCACCTCCACCCCGACGACATCCCCCGCTTTGCCCAACTGGGCGTCATTGCCTCTATGCAGGGCATTCACATGGCCTCGGACAGGCCCTGGGCCATCGACCGGCTGGGCGAGCAGCGCATTGTGGACGGGGCCTACGTGTGGCAAAAGCTGCTGCAGTCGGGCGCCAAAGTCATCAACGGCACCGATACGCCGGTGGAACCGGTCAGCCCCATTGCCTCTTTTTATGCCTCGGTTACCCGCAAAACCCTGCAGGGAACGCCCGAAGGGGGCTACGAACCCGCCCAGAAAATGACCCGCGAGCAGGCACTGCGCTCCTACACCCTGGATGCCGCCTACGGCGCCTTCGAAGAGCACCTCAAGGGCTCCATTGAGGTGGGCAAAAAGGCGGATTTTACGGTGCTCTCGCAGGACCTCATGCGCGTACCCGAAGACCAACTGCTGAACACCCAGGTGGAGTACACCATTGTGGACGGGCAGCTGAAATACCAGCGCCAGCAGGCAGGGCAGAGGTAGGCTTACCCCCCGCATTGGTAAGGGAATGGGTGCCGTCAGGCCGGGGACTTGCCGAAAAAGGTGAATGTAGGACAGGGGCTAAATTCCCATAAAGGGAATAGTAAATTTTTCCAAATGAAAATAGGTGTCAAAAATCTTGACAGTTATCTTAAATATTGCCATATTTATATATATAGCAATATTATGCTGTTTGTCTGAAGGGAGAGCATGGCGCGTGCTACAGTCCGGGGAGTGTACAGCAGATCATGCGGCGGGCGGTGAAGGCAGCAGGGGTAAATCCATTTGCGACTGTACACACATTGAGGCATTCATTCGCAACTCATAAGCTGGAACGAGGGACGGATTTGCGGTATATTCAACATCTGCTGGGCCATAGCTCCATCAAGCCCACAGCGCGCTATTTGCATGTGCGTAAGGAAGCAGAGGGGAAGTTGCGCAGCCCGCTGGATGAGATGGAGATAGACATCGATTAGCGATATATACGCAATTAATTGCGTGTTACAGTATGTTGGAGTATGTAAAGCGCAATATTGCGTTTAGGCAATAGTTGTGCACAATACAAAAAACCGAAGACCAACAAAGGACTTCGGTTTATAATTTTAACTTATTGACGAATTACTTTGTGGCAAACGTTGCAAAGTATGACTTGACATCAATTAGACTTGAAAAATCAGCATACTCTTTTGAGCCAAAAATTGGAGTAGCTGCCGCCTGAAACTTTTCAGAATTTTCCCAAACGATAATTACTGCTTGTGTATTCTCTGCTAACTTGGGCATACCCTGTGCATCTAATTCGTAGAATTTGAATTCACGTGCAAATTTGTATCCGTCATAATTTTCAAGAGATTTAAAGAACGTTTCTCTTTTTTCGCCAAAAGCATCAGCAGTTTTGCCTTTGCGAATGGCAAATTCTACCACATTTCCTTCCTTTTTGATAGTTTCCATATCAAATGGTTTGCCATCAACAGTTTCTAATAAGCCATAAGCCAAAGGATTAAAGCTCGCAAAGTAGTTTTTAGTAACATCCTGTGGCATTAACTTCATTGCCGTTTCGCCAAAACCTTGCATAGAGTTCCAGTGCGTCATTCCGATAAGGATTTCATCTAAAACCAAATTTGGGTCAACGGTAAAAAAGGGTTTCCATTTACCTTCGTTTAAAGTGTTTTCTTCTTTTCCCAGAACTTCTACAAATTTTCCTCTTGTGTCTAAAAAGTTTTGAACGTTTCCGTCTTTTGCCTGATTAATGGCGATTTCATAAACTGGTGTCATTGTTTTATTATTTTGTGTTTGATTTACTTTTTTGTTTGTTCCACAGCTTGTGATTAAAGCCACACAAGCAAAGGCTATAATTAATTGTTTCATTTCTTCTTTATTTTAGTACGTTATTTATTGTTGCTACTGTATTTGGCGGATATGTTCCTAAGAAATCAGTTACTGCTGAGCTTCCTGTAAAATTTGTGTCAGACAAAATGGTTACAGCTGCTGTTTGATTTTGATAAACAGTCATTCCAACTACAACATTTGAATTCGTTACAGACTGCCATTGTACTTCTCGAACGAAACCGTTTTGTTGAGCTAAAGCTGTTAAAAAGGCATCTCTTTTGGTTTCGTAATCGGCTTGATTGAAATTTTGATATGCCGATAAATCTCTCACCGCAATTTCCAATACATTATCGCTTCCTAAAGGTGCCAATTCTGCCAAGTTAACAGGCTTGTATGCCTCCAACGGTTGTAGAGCTTCAAAAGCCAATGGGGTAAAGGAACTTAAAAATGGTGCTGCTTCTGCCCAATTTTGAGCTTCAGTACCTAAAGTAGTATAGGTGTTAACGTCCTCATATTGTGTCATACCAATATAAATACTATCTAACGGAAGACTATTTGAGAAGTCAAAAAATGGTTGAACTTCCCTATCATTAGAAGTTCCATCTTGTGCCATTAATCTGGCAACAAACGCATCTCTTGCGGTAGTAAAATCATTAATCGAAACACCTGAATTGATTTTTCTTACCGCTAACTCAAAAACATCATCGTTTTTGTTTACTGTAATAGTGTCATCATCATCCTTATCACAACTCTGTAGCGTTAATCCAATTG
>RFHT01000065.1 GCA_003696835.1 Bacteroidota bacterium | reverse complement strand
GCAAGCATGGCCGCCCGCGTAACAATTACCGGCAGTACCTCTCCACAACCCGAAGCATGGCTTCGGATGAGGTTGTACTGAAGCTGAACCTGATCAGCTTCCCGGATTTTATACTGGGCCATGGGCCCAAAGCCTGTATTGATGCCATAAATGACCTTATCTGCGGCGAAGTCCTGTAAAAACTGGTAGCTTTCCAAAACGCGCTGCTGCGCTTTTTTATCTGCCTGTACGGGTGCTTCCGCAAATACGATTTGTTGTACTTCTCTCAGGCTCAAAAAATTACCCCCAATACGTATCGACATACTCTGTGCGTTTGTGCCTGCATCTAACATCTTATTCTGCGAAAATATAAAACATTTTTGTTACATTTAACCTCTTTATGCTTTTAAAGCGGAAAAAGTAAATATGTTTCCGTGAATTTATTCCTGATTTTTTTAACCTATATCTTCATTCTATGGCAAAAGAACAGGTGGATCTATTGATAATAGGTGCCGGCCCTTCCGGCTGTGTGGCCGCAGCCATTGCACACCAACAGCAGATGAATGTGCTCGTATTAGAAAAACAAACATTTCCCCGATTTGTTATAGGAGAAAGCCTCATTCCGCGCTGTATGGACCATCTGGCGGAATCCGGCTTGCTGGAAGTCGTTCAACAACAGGGGTTTCAGGTAAAGAAAGGGGCCCGCTTTATCCGGCAGGGTGTTTCCTGTACCTTCGACTTTGCCGAGCAGTTTACCCGCGGCTGGACCTGGACCTGGCAGGTGCCCCGTGCCGCCTTCGACAAAGTGCTGGCAGATGAGGTGGCCAGAAAAGGGGTGGAGATTCGCTACCGTTCTGCCGTAAAGGCAGTCCGTTTTCAGGGATCTGATTCCACTACTGTAGTAGAAGCCGAAGACGGGTCCACCTATGAGGTACAGGCGCGCTTTATCATAGACGCCAGTGGCTATGGCCGGGTGCTGCCCCGCATACTTGGGCTGGATATGCCCTCGGATTTTCCCATGCGGCAGGCGTTTTTCAGCCACCTTACTGATCCTTTTCGTCCTGAAGGAGCAGAAGGCCAGCAAATAACCTTTCACGTGCCGCATCAGGACCTGTGGCTGTGGATCATCCCCTTTTCCAATGGGCTCACCTCTCTGGGGTTTGTTGGCAGTTCCGCTCATTTTGAGCAGTTGGGGCATGATCTCAGGGCTTCGTTCCGGAACATGATCCGGCAAATTCCCGTTGTTTATGAGCGCTTTGAGCAGTCTGATTTCGCCTTTGACCCCATGTGTATCAAGGGTTACTCCAAAGGAGTAAAACAACTGCATGGCCCCGGATTTGCCCTTACAGGCAACAGTGCAGAGTTTCTGGATCCCATTTTTTCTTCCGGGGTAACCTTTGCCACCGAGTCGGGTTTGCTGGCAGCCAGGCTGGCCTGCCGGCAAATCAAAGGCGAGCAGATCGACTGGGAAAGCAGCTACAGCCGGTACATACGCCAGGGAGTGGATACCTTTCGCTCCTATGTAAAAGCCTGGTACGATGGTAGCCTGCAGGAGGTGTTTTTCTCCAAGCTCACAGCTACCAACCCCAACGAAACCATCAAACGCCAGATATGCTCAGTGCTGGCAGGCTATGTGTGGGACCAGCGCAACCCCTTTGTGAGGCGGCATGCCACGGCCATTCAAAGCCTGGCCAAGGTGGTGCGCATGCATGATGAAGAAAATAAATAGGCAGAACTTTGGCCTTCTGCCCCTAAACATTTGCTTCGTATTTTAATTTTCTGCTAATTTTGATCTTTCCGGCATTCGCCTGCTCCCAAGAGCACTCAACCGGAAAAACCCAATTTTTAACCCTAAAAAAACTAACACTATGGCTTTTCAACTACCTGATCTCCCCTATGCGTACGATGCGCTGGAACCCTACATAGACGCACGTACCATGGAAATTCACCATACAAAACACCACGCTGGCTATACCAATAAACTCAATGCAGCCATTGAAGGCACCCGTATTGACGGGCTCAGCATAGAGTCGCTGTTGCGCTCTCCGGCCAACACGGCTATCCGCAACAACGGAGGCGGGTACTACAACCACTGCCTGTTCTGGGAGATTATGAGCCCCAATGGTGGTGGCCAGCCCTCCGGCGCCCTGGCCGATGCCATCAACGCGGCCTTTGGCTCCTTCGACAAGTTCAAGGAAACCTTTTCCTCGGCAGCGGCAGGCCGCTTTGGATCGGGCTGGGCATGGCTCATCAAAAAGGCGGATGGCTCATTGGCCGTTACTTCCACCCCCAACCAGGACAACCCCCTCATGGATGTAGCCGACGAACAGGGCACCCCCATTCTCGGACTGGATGTATGGGAACACGCCTATTACCTCCATTACCAAAACCGCCGCCCCGACTACATCGCCAATTTTTACAACATCATTAACTGGGATGCCGTTACCCAGAGGTTTGCTGGTTGAGCAGGTGGGATGTAATACCTAAAAAGGCTGCCCGAAGTGGGCAGCCTTTTGTTTTATTGGGGTTCGTTTTTTTTAATCACTCCCTGGGCAATCAGGTCCTCATGTGGGGTGTGGATCACTCTCAGGGTTACTTCATGCAGATCGCCGTCGGCATCGGTAAAGGTAAGCACCAACTCGGGATGATCGTAGTGAGTGATTTTGGAGAGCTTGGAAATCTTCATGCCATCCATGTGGCTTTCGAGCTGAGGAACTAGCCTGGCCAATTCCTCTACCAGCTTCACTTCCAGTGGGCTGGGACAAAATTTTTCATATTGCATAGAACGCGATTTAATGTTCCTGAAATAAAAGTACACATCTCTGGCTTTTTTGCCATAGATTTGACAAAATTATTTCTCTTTTTTTACCTACTTTATTTTTTTATCAAATGAAACGCCTGTATTTCCATTCTGCTGCTATCACACTGAGTGCGCTCTGTTTGTTCGTTTTTATCAGTTGCCAGCAAAGCGCACCTACCCAATCCGTTCCAAACATGCATACCATCGACATACAGGGACACAGGGGCTGCCGTGGCCTCATGCCCGAAAACAGCATACCCGCCTTTATCCGTGCCATTGATTTAGGGGTGAATACCCTGGAGCTGGATGTAGTGATCAGCAAAGACAGCCAGGTGGTGGTCTCGCACGAGCCCTATTTCTCCCACCTGATATGCACCACTCCGGAGGGGCAGGAGATTCAAGCTGAAAATGAGCGCCAATTCAATCTCTTTCAGATGACCTACGAGGAAATCCGTGCCTTTGACTGCGGTTCCAGGCCTCATCCGCGATTTCCCGGGCAGGCCAAAATGGCGGTTTACAAGCCCTTGCTGACCGAGCTAATCGATACGGTGGAGACCTACACCCATACCCGCGGGCTGCCTGCGGTGCGCTACAACATCGAAACCAAATCCTCTCCCGAAGGGGATGGGGTATTCCACCCCGAACCAGCAACTTTTGTTAAGCTGTTGATGGAAGTCATTCAGTCCAAAGGCATTGAAGACCGCTGCAGCATACAGTCATTTGACCCCCGCACCCTGCAGGTGGCCCACCAGCAGTATCCCGGCATGGAGCTGGTATTGTTAGCGGAAAATCAGCTTTCTGTTGAAGAAAATCTACAACAGCTGGGGTTTACCCCTGCAGTTTACAGCCCCTACTTCAAGCTGGTGGATGAAGAAGTCGTCAAATTTTGCCATACCAAAGGCATGAAGCTCATTCCCTGGACGGTGAATGAACAGACCGACATTCAGCGCATGCTGGAGCTGGGGGTGGACGGCATCATTTCCGACTATCCCGACCGGGTAGTGGCCCTGGTGAAGCCGTGAGCGGGCATGCCCGCTTCCATCAGGGGCGCTCGCGCTGCAGCAGCACAGCTCCCTTTATGGGCGGCCTGCCCTGTATTTCCAGCAGGTACCAATACACTCCATCGGCAGCACGACCTCCATCCCATTGGCGGCCGGCATCCCTGGATTCAAACACCTTGGCTCCCTGCTGATTGTACACCTGCAGCAAAAACTGTTCGCGTTCCAGCCCTTCTATGTCCCACTTGTCGTTAAAACCATCGCCGTTTGGGGTAATCATTTCTGGTATTTTGAGCTCAATTACGGGGATAATTTCTACCCTTACTACCACTTCCTCCCCTGTGCAAATGCCATTGCCCGGTAGAATGCGGTAAGTAGCTGTTCCCACAGCCTTGGGGTCCACTAGCTGAAAGGCATGCTGAATGCTCCCCTGGCCGCTGGAAGCGGCACTGGTGCTGGCATTTTGCAGTTCCAGCCACCACTGGTCATGGGGAGAAAGGGCCAGGCTAAAGCTTTCCCCCTGCCTGATTTCATAATCCAGGCTGGGCAAATTGAGCGCCGGAATGGCAAGCAACTCTATGCGCACGCTCGCAGGCGCAGAGCAAACCGAGTCGCTCAGCACCTGGTAAGAAACGGTATAGCTACCCGGCCCCAGAGAAGCCGGGTCAAACACTCCCTGGCTACTCACGGGCCCCTGCCAGCTACCCAGGCCCACCGGAGTGGCCAGCAGACTAAAGGCTGCACTACCTACACAAAGGGAGGTGTCAGCGGGAAAATCAATGCTCACAGGTATGCGTTCGGGCTCCCGCAAGGACACCACCTCCTGCCGGCTGGCACAGTCCTCATTCCACACTTGCACCAGGTAAGATCCGCCTGCCAGCTCG
>RFHT01000509.1 GCA_003696835.1 Bacteroidota bacterium | reverse complement strand
TGGGCAGTGTGGTTGGGGTTGGAGGCCAGAAAGAGGATGCGCTTGGTGGCACCGCCCTGCCCGTACAGAGGCTGGGGCTGGCGCTCTGATTCTTTGGAAGAACCCGAAGGGGATATGCTTTGGGAAGACAAAATGCTTTTGAGCTGGGTGATGCTCTTCACCGAGTGGAGCCAGTCCGAAACCAGGCCGGGGTTGGAGGCTTTTTTTCCTTTCCCCTCTTCCAGCTTGATAAGGCTGGCCAGGTTTACCCGCTGGCCGCTTTTGTAACACTCTATGCCCGAACGGTCCATTTCCAGGTATTTTTCTATGGTGTGATAATCAAATAACTGGGGCTGGCCGTTGTGTATGCAGTGCTGGCAGTTGCAGGGAATACCCGCCTGCACCCTTAGCCCGTGGTATTGAAGGTGTATGTGCTCAAACTTAACGTGAATATCGCGCAGGAAATCAAAGGCATGTTTGCCGGATATGCGCAGGCGTATTTGCTTTTTCTCCGGCATTTCAATGATTTCAGCCCGCTTATCCTCTTCTGTAATGACGATGCCGTGGCGCCAGAATGGGTCTTTGGCTTCCTTATAGCCGTGCAGCTTCACGATGAGTTGGGGAAAAAGATTTTTGGGTAAATAGTCGTAGTGGTATTCTACCAGCAAGTCGTTTTTGCTCTCCCAGGGATACGGGGGCTGCTCATGGGGCAAAAAGAGGGGGAAAAGGTATTGGGTTTGCTGCTCGCCAATGGGGAAACACAACTGAAAACGTCTGAGCAGGCGAATAAACTCTATGTGCTTTTCGGGGGGAAACTCAATGGGGTCCAGTATATTTCTCAGTTCTTCAAAAGCCAGAACGGGCCGCTCGTGACTCAGGTAGCTGAAGATGCTGTAAACCCCCTGAGCGATCCAGTCGGGCTCAAGCACGGTAGTGGGCTGATGGCTTACCTGGTCGTAGTAATACAACATCAGTCCCATATAATGCAGGCTGCTGGCCAGGGTTTCCTGTTCGATTTCACTGATTCCCAACTTCCTGCACAACTTGCGGTATTGACTGAATTCGATGAAGCTGTCCTCTGCTTGCTGAAGCCGTTCGATCACAGCCAGCCAGTTGGGAGGTAAAGGGTTTTGAAGATAAAGCAGACGGCCCATTGCCGACTTAATTTCGGCCATTAGCTTTTCCATTCCCTCTCCCGTTTTGGCGGAGGTGGGCACCAGGGCGCGTATGCTGGGAAATTCGCGCAAAAACAGGTACTCGTCCATGTCCTGCTTCGATTCTTGAAATTGATTTGCTACCAGTATGACAGGCGAGTCAGCTCCGTAGGATTTGATGATATTCAGCCAGTGTCGCAGCTTGGAGGGGTCGGCTTGCTCACGGGCATTGCATACCAGCAAAAATATGCAGTTCTCAGACAGGAAAAACTGCTGCAGGTGGTGCATGACGGGATGGTCCTTGAAGTCCCAGAAATTGAGTTGTACCTGCTGCCCGAGATAGTGGCATTGGAAAGCAGTAATATTGATGCCGGGAAAATGTTGTTCCTGCTCTTCGATTTTCTGCCCCGTAATTTTTTCCACCAAAGTGGATTTGCCCACCCCCACATCTCCCACTACAATCACCCGTGCATAGTTGTGGACACGGGGCTCAAGCTGAATGTGGGGAGCTTGTTCCTCCTGCTCAGGCAGGCGTGCTTCCTCCCTGTTCCTGGGTACAATTTTTATCCTGGGCTTTTGTTGAGGAGCGGCCTGCCGGGAGGGCAGCACCGGGCTGGGCTGGAGGATTTCGAGCAGTTCGGCTGCCGACTGCGCGCGCTTCAGGGGGTCGAGCACCAGGCAGCGGCTGATGAGTTCCCGGTAGGGCTGTTTGATGTGTTTGAGGCTGCGGCTAAGGCGCAGGTGGAGGATGTTATCGAAAATGCGGGCAAGGGAATAGCCCGCCTGCTTGCTGCCAAAGGGCGCCTCGCCCGTTACCAGTTCGTACAAGATGACGCCAAATCCCCACAAATCTATGTTGGACAGTACGGGCAGCTTGCGGTTGGCGGCTATTTTCTCGGGCGACATGTAGCCACTGCTGCCAATAAACAAATTGCCTGAAGAGGTTTTTTTCGCGTCAAACAAGCGGGTAAAGCCATAATTCATCAGCCGGGGAGTATAGCCCCCTTCCAGCTGTTGGAGGAAAATGTTTTCGGGAATGAGGTTGCCGTGAAAAATGCCTTCCTCATGCAGGTAATCCAGGCCTTTGAGCAAGCCCACAAGCACTTGATCCAGCACTTTTTTGTCGCTAACTCCTGCTTTTTTCCAATGGGTAAAGGGAATGCCTTCCAGCCGTTCTTCTATGCTCACCAGCCAGTGGGCTTCTTCATTGAGAAAGTTCCTCGAACGCACGATGGCATAATCCAGGTAGGCCTGCAGGTTTTCGTGCTCATACTGAAGGGTTTTCAGTGCTTCGAGCTCAAACAGTTGCTGGTTGATTTCCCGTCCGTCATTTACCCGTATCCATACTGCCTTGCCATCGGCCCGCCGCGAACCTTCATAAACTTTGGTGCGTTTATTGGCTTCGAGGCTGTATGAGCCAGGATCAAACTCATACAGCTCCCTGAATTTATCGATATGTACAATCTTTGATGGCATGGATACGGGGCAATAGGCGTTTTATACCTGTATATTCTTATTGGTCGAATTAAGCTAAGAATATATAATCAAAATTCCTATTTTTTGTAATGTTGTGATCTCATTGGTTAGTTACATAAATTCGACATAAGTTACCAGATGATGATAAAAAACCGTGTACATAAAATCCTATATTTCTTGCTTTTAGGGTGTATTGGGGCATGTATGTATAAAAATCCCAAAAATAAAACGTTTAAGTTGGCAACTTTTCCTTCTGGCCAACTCATTGATCATACCTATTACACCCTCTCCTACAACGAAGCCCACGAACAGGCCGAATGGGTGGCTTATGAGCTTACCCCCGGGCGCGTATATGGCCAGTTACCCAGACACAACAATTTTCGTACCGATGAGGCAGTACCCACCGGCTCGGCCACCCCCGAAGATTACCGCGCATCGGGTTATGACAGGGGTCACCTGGTGCCCGCAGGCGACATGAAGTTTGACGCCAGAGCCATGGATGAGACCTTTTTCTTGAGCAATATCAGCCCCCAAAAGAAGGAGTTTAACAGTGGGATATGGAATGAGCTGGAAAAATTGGTGCGAAAATGGGCCATTGAATACGAGCACCTCTATGTGATATGCGGGCCGGTACTGTCAAATCCTCTGGAGCGCATTGGTCCCAACGGCGTGTCGGTGCCCTCACATTATTACAAAATATTGTTTGACGACAGAGCGCCCGAAACCAAGATGATTGCCTTTCTCATTCCCCACCAGGCAAGTGATGAAGCCCTGATTAACTTTGTGGTGCCGGTAGATGAAGTAGAACAACTCACCGGTATCGATTTTTTTCCGGGCTTTGACCAGCGGCTTACAGACAGCCTGGAAGCCAACAGCAGGGTGGATCTTTGGTTTGGCAGGACAACGACTTCCCCTGCTCCGGCTGACTTGAGGGAAGTGCAGGCCAGTGAAGCCGAACAATATTTCAACCAGAAATGCAGGGTATGTGGCAGGGTAGTGGACACCCACCGCAATGCCAGCATTACCCACCTCAACTTCGAGGCTCCTTATCCGCATCAGCCTTTTAGTGCCGTCATATTTCATGCATACCGCAAAAACTTTGACTATCAGCCAGAAGTGTTGTTAAAGGGGAAACAGGTATGTGTACAAGGAAAAATCCAGCTGCACAAAGGCAAAGCCCAGATCGTGCTGCGCAGCCCGGAGCAGATCCTGCTGCGATAAAGCACCCTATAGGTGTACCTCTTTGAGCACCTTTGCCTCGGTGCCCACAAAGACGATGAGCCAGGCCCG
>RFHT01000508.1 GCA_003696835.1 Bacteroidota bacterium | reverse complement strand
GGGTGCCAATGCTTTTGGCAGCAACGACCAGATTTTCAGCGGGGATGCGGGGCTGTGGCTGAAGTTTGCCAACTCCCTGCGGCTGCGCCTGGCTATGCGGGTCAAGTACGTGGACCCGGCCCTGGCAAAATCTGAGGCCGAAAAGGCTGTGGCCGACGGCGTGATGACTGACAACAGCGACAATGCCTATCTCATTACTACGGTGAACTCCAAAAACCCTTTTACGACCATCACCAACTGGGGCGAATTTCGCATGAGTGCCCTGATGGAGAGCATACTGGAAGGGTACAATGACCCCCGCATGCCGGAGTATTTCAGCCCGGCTGCCAGTGGAGACACCGACGGCGACGGCAGTCCCTACGAAGGCCTGCGCAATGGCCAGGCCAAAGTGGACAAGGTGCCCGCCCTGAACACGGATCACTCCGACATGGCCGTGAAATGGCTGCCCGAAGGCAAAGGTGGTACCAACCCACCCATACTGGTGATGACCTGTGCCGAGGTTTATTTCCTGCGCGCCGAAGGCGCCCTGGAAGGCTGGAACATGGGCGGTACGGCCCAGGACCTGTACGAAACCGGCATACGCATGAGCATGAAGGACCGCACCAGTGCTACGGATGCCGATATTGATGCCTACATCAGCAGTGGCAATGTACCCGCCCCCGTAGGCGATGTGCATGATACCCAGCCCACTACCGACATTCCGGTGGCTTTCGAAGCCGGTGCCGACAAAGAGCGGCAACTGGAGCAGATCATCACCCAAAAGTGGATTGCCCTCTATCCCGATGGCTGGGAAGCTTTTGCCGAAGTGCGTCGTACGGGCTACCCCAAGCTCATCCCTCTGCTGAACTCTGACAACCCCGACCTGGGCGTGAACGACATCTTCAGAAGAATGACCTTCGTAGATGGTGAGTTTTCCAACAACCGCGCGGCCACCGAAGAAGCGCAAAAGCTACCTGAGCTGAGCGGTGGAGATAAAAACAGCACGCGTGTGTGGTGGGATAAGAAGTAAAGAATGAAGAGATGTTTTGAGACCGACGTGCCGGTGCCAACCGGTGCGTCGGTTATGTTTTTTATGGCCGGGGGCAACAACATGGGTGAATAGTTGCTAACTTTGCCGTAGAATGACAGTATGATAAGATACCCAATCCGTTTTGGATTGTGCATAAACCCCAATATGTGAGTAAAATAACCCTGGTACCCACTCCCATTGGCAACCTGGAAGACATGAGTTTCCGGGCTGTACGGGTGTTGAAAGAAGCCGACCTCATTGCGGCCGAGGACACCCGCACTTCGGGCATTTTGCTGAAGCATTACCACATAGACACGCCCCGTACTGCCCTGCACCAGCACAATGAGCACAAAAAAGTGCCGGACTTGCTCCGGCGGCTGCAGGAAGAGGAGCTGCACCTGGCTGTGGTGAGCGATGCAGGCACGCCGGGAATATCCGATCCGGGTTTTTTGCTGGTGCGCGAAGCCATCAAAATGGGCATACCCATTGAGGTACTGCCGGGCCCCACGGCTTTTGTTCCGGCCCTGGTTAGCAGCGGGTTAGCCTGCGACCGCTTCGTGTTTGAGGGGTTTTTGCCCCTCAAAAAAGGCCGCCAAACGCGGCTCAAACAGCTGGCCGCTGAGTCCAGAACCATGATTTTTTACGAATCTCCCCATCGTTTGCATAGAACCCTTAAAGATTTTATTACTACCTTTGGTGAAGACCGGCAAGTGAGTGTAAGCAGGGAGATCAGCAAGATCTACGAAGAGCACGTGAGAGGTACACTTGCATACGTTTGGGATTACTTTGCTCATGCCAAGGTTAAAGGGGAAATCGTCATTGTTTTGGCTGGCCAGGTATAGGCCCTACCCGATGGTGATACTTTCGGGTTTGTTGCTGGTACTTTCCTTTCCGCCATTTCCCTTCGCCTTTCTCATCTATTTTGCTTTTATTCCCCTGCTGCTGGTGATAGACGAAACGCCTCCCCGCACGTTTGAGGATAAATTCTGGGGTTTTTTCAAAGCCATACTGGTGCTGAGCTGGCGCTTTCTGAGCCTGCAGTTTATCTGGCGTTTCCGGGAGAAGCCCTGGATTTATCGCTGGCACATCATTTCCCACAATGCAGAGGTATTTCGCTACACCTATACGGCTTTTGTGATCTGGAACGTGGGCTGTTGTTACTGGCTGCTGTTTACGGGCATGGAATCGGGCAATATGAGTGAGCCCTTTGTGTATTTTGCTGCGGGCCTGGTGGCGCTGCTGCTCAATCCATTTTTGATGAGTTTGCCGGTGTATTTTTACACCAAAGTGCGGGATGCCAGCAGGGGCTGGCTGGGAGGGCTGGGTTTTGTCAGTTTTTGGGTTGCTTACGAATGGCTGCATTACCACTGGGACCTGGCCTGGCCCTGGCTTACTTTGGGGCACAGCATGAGTTTCTATCCGCTGGCGGTGCAATATGCCGAGTTTACGGGGGTGCTGGGCATTTCAGCTCACATTCTGCTGGTAAATATGCTGCTGTATTACGCCATACGGGCCATGCGCCATGCCCGCTGGGCGGGCTGGCTGCTGGGGATATTGGCCAGCATGGTGGTGGCCGCTCCATTTGCTCTCAACTTTTATTTACTCAATCCTGAGCGGGAGGTATTTCGGCCCAGCGGGCAGCTAAACGTTCGCCTCATTCAGCCCAATATTTCCTCTATTCGCAAACAGCAAACCCAGCCCATAGAAGAGCAGGTGGAGTTGTTTGTCAAGCTGAGCCGGCAGCAGGGGCTTGACAGTGTGGACCTGCTGGTATTGCCGGAAAAGGCCCTTTATAAGCCGGTTTTTGTGAATTGCCTGCACCTCAGAGGAGCCACCCTGCCCCTGGTGGAGCTGGTACAGCTCGATACGGTGAGCCTGCTTACGGGTGCGGTAGAGCTGCGGTATCTGCCGCCCGAAGGGGAGGTGCCCCTCACAGCGCGGCCCTACGCCCCGCATCCCATGACCCGGCTGCCCTGCTATCCGCAGCAGGCGGGCTATATTGCCCGCTACAATAGTGCCTTTTTGCTCAACCCCACCGGCACCCTTTCTTCCAGCGCACAAAAATCGCGGCTGGTGCCCATGGCGGAACAGCTGCCTTTTGTGGGAGCCTTGCAGCGAATGCTGGCCCCGAATGCCCGGCCTGGCTGGCTGGCCGATGACTTTACCCCGGCGGATTCCCTGCGCCTGCTGTATGTAAAGGACAGCATTCCCCTGGCACCGCTTATTTGCTATGAATCGCTTTTTGCAGCTCACAGCCGCAAGCTGGTGCAGGCAGGTGGCCGCTTGCTGGTGGTACTTACTGACGACGGCTTCTGGAAAGTGAGTGCCAGCCAGGTACAGCATGCCCATTTTGCCCGGCTGCGCGCCATTGAAAGCCGCCGCACCCTGCTGCGCGCTGCCAATACCGGCATTTCCTGCTACATTGATGTATGGGGAAACATGCCGCTGGCTACCGGCCTGGATGAAATGGGGGTGCTGGATGTACGCGTGCCTTTGTATGAAGCGGAAACCTTTTATGTGAAAGAAGGGGATTACGTGGGCACCTACAGCGCCCTGCTGGCTGCGGGCATGCTGCTGCTGGTGCTGCTGAGGTGGAGCATCAGGCAATTGATGCAAAAACGAGCCCGCCCAGGCAGGAATTCCGCCTGATCGTTTGCCAAACCTGACAAATTGGCAAGATGTAAAGGGAAGGAACAGTTTTGGCGATTGATAATTACCAATATGCATACAGATACAGAACTTACCCGGCTCACTGCCCAACTGGAGGCCCTCATCCGCCAAACCGGCGAATTTATCCGCAGGGAATTTGAACATTTTTCTTTTTCAAAAGTAAACTACAAGGACATCAACGACCCGGTTTCTTACGTGGATGTAAGTGCTGAAAATATGCTGATGGAGGGGTGTAACAAGCTCTTGCCTGGTTCGGGCTTTATCAATGAAGAGGGAGGCGAAATCCGAAGCGAAAATGGGTTTACCTGGATCATCGACCCACTGGATGGGACGACCAATTTTACCCATGGCGTACCGCATTTTTCCATCAGTGTGGCCCTGAGTGAGGGCGATGAGGTAAAGCTGGGGTATGTGTATCACGTGATGCTGGATGAGATGTATATGGCAGCCAGGGGAGCAGGGGCCTTTTTAAACGGCAGGCCCATCCGGGCGAGCGGTTTGGAAAAGCTGAAGACCTCCCTGGTTGTAACGGGATTTCCCTATCACCGTAAAGCATGGTTAGACCTGCATTTACGGATTTTGGGTGATTTGGTGGACCGTTCGCAGGGCGTGAGGCGGCTGGGTAGTGCGGCCCTGGACCTGGCCTATGTGGCCTGCGGGCGGCTGGAGGGCTATTTTGAGTTTGGCCTCAGCCCCTGGGACCTGGCTGCGGGCGCCTTGCTGGTGCAGGAAGCGGGTGGGACGGTGAGCGACTTTGAGGGGGGCGATAATTATTTGTTTGGCAAACAAATACTGGCAACCAATGGCCACATCCACGTCGAATTGTTGGAATTGATTCAAAAAAGGATACTGCCGGGACAATGAGAATTTGCTATATTTGGGGGTTATTTCCTCTGGTATTGAACTAAGAACTACTAACGATAAAATGAAAGCTTTACTTAGAAAGTTATTTCCTTCCAAAAAAGAAAAGGATATCAAAGAACTGCTTCCGCTCGTCGATCAGATCAACGAAATATACAGTGGGCTGAGTGAGCTTACCGACGATGAGTTGAGGGCGAAGACGGATGAATTCAAAGGGCGCATTCAGGCAGCCATTGCTGAGACGGTAGCCAACATGCAGCAGCTCAAGGAAGAGGCGGCCCTGGAAAAAGACATAGAGCGCAAAGAGGCCCTGTACCGCGAGGTGGATGAGCTGATGAAAAAGCGCAATGAGCAGCTGGATGAGGTGTTGTCGGACCTCATGCCGGAGGCATTTGCTGTGGTAAAAGAAACGGCCCGCAGGTTTACTGAAAACAAGCAACTGCGTGTAAAGGCAAATGACTACGACCGCGAGCTGGCCGAATCCCGCGACAATGTGGTAATCGAGGGGGATGAAGCGATATGGAAGAATAAATGGACGGCTGCCGATGCTGAAATTGAGTGGAACATGATCCACTATGACGTGCAGCTGATGGGGGGGATTGTGCTGCATCAGGGTAAAATTGCGGAAATGGCTACCGGTGAGGGAAAAACCCTTGTGGCTACCCTGCCGGTTTACCTCAATGCCCTGGCCGGCCTGGGGGTGCACCTGGTTACGGTTAACAATTACCTGGCCCGGCGGGATGCCGAATGGAATGCCCCCATTTTTCAGTTTCACGGTCTGCGCGTAGATTGTATAGACCTGCACCAGCCCAACTCCGATGAGCGGCGCAAGGCCTACCAGGCCGACATCACCTATGGTACCAACAACGAGTTTGGCTTTGACTACCTGCGCGACAACATGACCACCCACCCCGAGCACCTGGTGCAGGGGGAGCATTTTTATGCCATTATAGATGAAATTGACTCCGTGCTCATAGATGAGGCCCGTACACCCCTCATTATTTCGGGGCCGGTACCCCGGGGTGACCGGCACGAATACAACGAGCTCAAACCCCGGATTGAGAAGCTGGTGCGCGAGCAGCGAAAGCTGGTAAACCAATACCTTATAGAGGCCAAAAAACTGATTGCGGCCGGAGATAATGAAAATGGCGGCCTGGCGCTATTCCGGGCCTTCAAGGGCCTGCCCAAGCATGGTGCCCTCATCAAGTACCTGAGCGAAACGGGCATCAAGGGCATCATGAGCAAAGCCGAGGCATTTTACATGCAGGACAACTCCAAGAACATGCACATTGCCACGGACCCGCTCTACTTTATCATTGATGAGAAAAACAAACAAATAGAGCTCACTGACAAAGGGCGTGAGCTCATTTCTCGTGCAGGCGAGGATCCCAACCTCTTCGTGTTGCCCGACATCACGGGACGTTTTTCCGAAATTGAGGGCAATACGGAATTGAGCCCGGAAGAAAAGCTCAAACTGAAAGACGAGCTGGCAAAAGAATTTGCCGAAAAGAGTGAGCGCCTGCATGCCATCAATCAGCTGCTGAAGGCATACACCCTCTTTGAGCGGGATGTGGATTACATTGTGCAGGAGGGTAAGGTGATGATTGTGGATGAGCAAACGGGACGTGTATTGCCCGGGCGGAGGTATTCCGACGGCCTGCACCAGGCCATTGAGTCCAAGGAGAATGTGAAGGTAGAGGCGGCCACCCAAACCTTTGCTACGGTAACCCTGCAAAACTATTTTCGCATGTACCACAAGCTGGCAGGTATGACCGGTACAGCTGAGACGGAGGAGGGCGAATTTTACGAAATATACAAGCTGGATGTGGTGGTTATTCCCACCAACAAGCCCATACAGCGCAAAGACTACGACGACCTGGTGTACAAAACCAAGCGCGAAAAGTATAATGCGGTTATTGATGAAATTGAAAAGTTGAGAGAGCGGGGACAGCCGGTGCTGGTGGGGACCACCTCTGTGGAAGTTTCGGAAAAGTTGAGCCGTATGCTCAATATTCGCAAAATTCCCCACAACGTACTCAACGCCAAACACCACCAGCGGGAGGCCGAGATTGTGGCCCAGGCTGGCCAGTCTGGCCAGGTAACCATTGCCACCAACATGGCCGGGCGTGGTACCGACATCAAGCTGGGGCCGGGGGTGCGGGAGGCCGGTGGCCTGGCCATTGTGGGTACGGAGCGCCACGAGTCGCGCCGCATTGACCGGCAGCTGCGCGGCCGTTCCGGCCGGCAGGGGGATCCCGGTCAGTCGCAGTTTTACGTGTCTCTGGAAGACGACCTCATGCGCCTTTTTGGCTCGGAGCGCATATCCAAAGTGATGGACCGCCTGGGCCTCAAAGAGGGGGAAGTGATTCAGCACCCCATGATCAGCCGCAGCATTGGCAATGCACAAAGGAAGGTAGAGGAAAACAACTTCGCCATGCGCAAGCGCTTGCTGGAGTACGACGATGTGATGAACTCCCAGCGCGAGGTGATTTACACCCGCCGGCGCAACGCCCTCTATGGCGACCGCATCAAGGTGGACCTCGACAATATGCTCTACGACTTGTGTACCACCATTACCCAGCGGTACTTTGACATACCCGATGCTGAAGGCCTGCGCATGGAAACCATCCGCCTGCTGGGGGTGGACCCGGGCATTACCGAAAAAGACCTCAATGACCTCGAAGAAGAAGCCATCATTGAACGCATTTACCAGGCTGCGCGCGAAGCTTATCAGCGCAAGACCAGCGCACTGGCCGCCATGCTGGCCAAAGGCATACGGCGCTTCCGCAAAGAGCACCGAAATGAGCGCATTCTCATTCCCTTTGCCGATGGGAGTAGAAGACTGGATGTGATCGTAGAGGTGGATAAGGCCCTGGAAACCAACGGCCAGGTGGTAATTGATGAACTGGAAAAAGTGGCCACCCTCAGTGTGATAGACAACAAATGGAAAACTCACCTGCGGGAGATGGATGAATTGCGGCAGTCGGTTCAGAATGCGGTATTTGAACAAAAAGACCCCCTGCTGGTATATAAGTTTGAGGCATTTGAGCTGTTTCAGCAAATGCTCAGCCAGGTCAACCAGCAGGTATTGTCGCTCATCTTTAAGGCCGACCTGAACATAGAAAATCAGCGCCAGGCCGATGACGCTCCCCGCCAGCGCGACGATTTCAGTGGCATGAATGCCCGTCATGGGGCCGCTGCCGATACGGAGCGCCGCAAGCGCATGCGCCAGGAGCGCGAGCTCATGGCCAATACCGGCGGCGACGGACCCGAACGGAAGCTTTCAAGAAGGGAACGCAGGGCTCAGGAAAAAGGGAAGGTGAAAAGACGCTTTCCCGGAAGGCGATAGGTGGGCTTGGGGGATGAGCCCGCAGCACAAGTGAAGGGCGAAGTGCTCACCAGTCAAAAGCAATAAATACATTGGGGGTTAAGCCCAGTGCATAGCGGTTGAGGCGCAGTATGCCGGGAGCCTGGCCGGAAGACTGGGGAAAGTCGATGAGGTATCGCTTGCCCTGCACATTGGCGCGGTTGTAGAGGTTATAAACAGAGAGGCCTGCTTT
>RFHT01000507.1 GCA_003696835.1 Bacteroidota bacterium | reverse complement strand
GCATCAAACAGCGCTTCAGGCCGAAAGCTCAGCAGAAATCCCTGGTCTTGCCCACCCTGTGAGTCCAGGCTGTCGCCCAAAAACACCACCTGACCTTCAAAAGTGCCGGTGAGTTGCAGGTGCCCGTCCGGCCGCTGGATCAGCGTGTTGGACTTGATTTCATAAAACTGGCTCAGGTGCTCCTCAAAGAGGCTGCTGCCGCCCAGCATGTGGCCATTGGCATCATAGACAGCCAGGTAATTGCGGGGATTGAAGCCGGCCGGGTCAATGGGCAGGGTATCACTGCCAAATACGGGAGGCTGGAAGCCATAGGTACCGGTAAGAAAGGTTTGCCCATCGGGCCGGGTGTACAGGCTGTGTACATCAATGCCTGCACTAAAACTAGTAGATTTTTTATACAAAGGCCTGACAAAAACGCGTTGGCCATTGGCATTGAACTTCAGCAGGTAGCGGTCAATTTCAAAAAAGAAGGAGCTGTCCTTCAGGCTAATTTGCCCTGCAGCCCGCAAGGTGGTGTAAATATTGCCCTGTTGATCGATCCCCAACTCATGGGGCTGCTGGTTGCCGGAGCCCCCAGAGGCTGCCATTTGCCACCAGTTGAGGGCTCCATCCGGGCCGAAACTGACGATAAACAAGTTGATTCCCCCATTCGCAATGAGGGGGAGGGTATCGGCTCCCCAGCGGACGCTCTGCTCGTAGGTACCGCTAACCACTACTCCGCCATTGGAGGTAAGTACCAGGTTTTCGCCTCCTGCAAAGCCATTCTGGTTGACCGTTTCGGTTTGTCTGAACCAAAGCAGCGAGCCCGAAGCATCAAATTTGGCTACAAATGCCTGGTCTTTTCCCGGGTTGTTTTGATTAAACACCTGGCCATTTGCGTTTACGGGTGCCAGCATTTTTCCAGTAATATAGACGTTACCTCCGGCGTCGGCTACGATGTCTTTAGGGCGTATGTATTGAGTGCCCGGCTCGTCTGTGGCCAGTATGCGGCTGGCCCATTGGGTGTTGCCTGCCGAGTCGAGCATGGCCACAAACACACTCTCCGAGGGGTTACCCTCCAACTGTACGCCATTTCCCAGGTCGAGTAGGGTGAAGCTGTTGGTTTGGTCATAGCTGCCGCAAATATATGCCCTTCCCTGCGGGTCGGTAGCTACTCCATAGCCCCGGCTGGATCCCTTGGCCGAAAAGGGTTTGGCCCAGATTACATTTCCCTGAGGGCTGTATTTGAGCAGCACCAATGGGCCAATGTCGCTGACCTTGTTGAAGTCTTCCAATTGGAAGTCGCCAACCTGTACCTGGCCGCCAAAGTCTCCCATGAGGTAGGTATTGCCGAAGGGATCGGCGGCAATGTCGCGGGGAGTAAGCGTACCCCCATTGTTGTAGGGCACGCTTTGGCGGGCCCAGGGCCCCTGGGCACAAAGGGTACCCATCAGGCTCATGCATATCAATATGCTAGAAATGAATGATCTCATGATGTATGAAATATGAAGTGGAAACTGCGGTGAAGGTCCGGACTTTACTCAAAACCTGGCATCAAAGGTGCCTTTGGTGATTTGGTAGGGGGTGCGCATGTTGAAATCTGTGATTTCATAGGCTGTTCCCTGAAAAGTCCCCTTTGCCTTATTTTTTGTCAGTTCATCTATGGTGTAGCTGCCATCGATGATAGAAAGATTTTTTCCATCGGCTGTGATCAGGTTGATTTGCTCGATCAATCCCTGGTTCTTATTGAGGGTAAAGCTGCCAGTTTTATATACCCTGTGAAACTGCAGCTGGGCCTTGTCCTGAGCCATGTTGCCCATGTTCAGGGTGCTGTCAAGCAATGCTACATTGCTGAGCGTGGCACTAAAAGAGATACCGTCAATTTCGGCCATTATGTCAGCTGTGCCCCCAAAGTTGGGTTGGTCGTTTTTTTTACAGGAAGATGCGGTGAGCAGGGCAAGCATGACAAAGCATGCCGCTACAATCATGTTGTTCATGGAAGTATGCGATTAATTGGTGAAAAGGATGTGTACAAATTTAGTCCTCTAAGCAGGCGGGAGTCAATCGCTCAAATGAGGTATTTTTAGATGAGCTTGTCCTTCGTGGCTTTGCGTACCGCCTCTGCACGGGAATTCACCTGTAGTTTGTAGTAGATGTTTTTGATATGGCTCCTCACGGTATGCCCACTTACAAACAGTTGTTCAGCTATACGCTTGTAATGATGGCCTTCGCACAGCAGCCCCAAAATTTCGGTTTCGCGTGCAGAAAGGGGGCTTTCGGCCTGGGGCCTGAAGGAAAGCAGTACTCTCCTGGCAATATGTGAACTCATGGGAGAGCCTCCTGCATGCAGCTCCTTGATGGCCTGTAACAGCTGAGCCGGGGGGGTGTTTTTGAGCAAATAGCCCGTTGCACCCGCACACAGGGAATCAAATACAGCCTGATCGTCTTCCCGTATGGTCAGCATCATGATGTCGGTGTGGGGGTGTTTTTTTTTCAATATGGCGGCACCCTCAATGCCCGTCATGCCGGGTAGGTTGATGTCCATGAGCACCACATGGGGCGGGTTTGCTGCCAGTGCCTCCAGGGCTGCCTCGCAGCTTTCAAAGCATTGTTGGCACTCAAAACCTTCGGTATGATGGATGATAAGCCCCAGACTCTGGCGAATATCATGGTCGTCTTCTATAATGGCTACTTTGATCATGTTGGCGGGCATTGAGGATAGATATAAAGGCGAAACTAAGGCTTATTGTCCCAGCAGTCAATCCCCCATATTGGGGATTTCGAATGTGAGACTTATGTGGGTTCCGCCCCCGGGTTTGGAATCAATTTGGAGTGTGGCGCCAATCTGCCCGGCTCTGGCCTGCATGTTGCTCAGACCATAGCCTTTGGATACAGTTGCGTAATCAAACCCCTTTCCGTTGTCTGCCAGGGTAATGGTGCACTGGCGCCCCTGTAGCTCACAGCTGAGCTGCACACTTTGTGCCTGGGCATATTTGAGCGCATTATGCATGCCCTCTTTGAAAATCAGCAGCAGATGGCGGCGCATTTCCAGCGGCAGCTTGTAGTGCGAAAAAGCGGGTTGAATGCCTTCAAAACGAAACTGCAGCGGGCTGTGCGCAAAAAACTCGTGGCCAAAATCCCGCAGCCTGATCAGGCTGTCATACAGCGCATCTTTGTCAGGGTCGAGCACCCAGATAAAATCTCTTACCCCTTCCGAAAGGCTGCGGGTATGAGCAGCAATTTGATCCAGTTGGGGCCCCAGTTGCTGGGGGTTGGCCATAAATCGCCGGGCCAATTCAACAAACAAGCCGATTTTGGTCATTCTGTTGCCCAATTCGTCGTGAAAGTCGGCGGCGGTGCGCTTTCGGATGAGCACGCGCTCTTCCAGTTTGGCTTGTTCAATTTTTGCCCGTGTTTCTATCTCCTGCCTACGAAACTGAATGCGGTAATGAACAAAAGCATATAACAACAGCCCTCCGGCTGTGAGGTAAAGCGTCCAGGCCCACCAGCTTTTCCAGGGAGGCGGGGCTACCGAAATGCGCAAGGCAGTGTCCTGCTGGTTCCAAATACCGTCGCTATTACTGCCTTTTACCCTGAATACATATTCCCCGGCATCCAGGTTGGTATAAGTAACCTTGCGTTCATTCCCACAAAAAACCCAGCTTTCATCAAAACCCTCCAGCATGTAGGCATATTGGTTGTGGTCCGGAAAGAGATAGTTGAGTGCTGCAAATTCAAAACTCACCACCGGCTCCCTATGGGTGAGCTTCAGTTGGGGCTGCTCCCAGCTTGTAAGGGGAATATGTTCCTTTTCCATCATCATCCCGGGCTTTACCTCCTGGTTGAGGATGCGGATATGGGTAATGTGTACGGGTGGCGGGTAGGGGTTGCGTGAAATCTGCTCAGGGTCGATGAGGTTATAACCATTAATCCCCCCAAAACCAAGCAATCCATTGGAAAGTAAGGTATAAGCATTGGTATTAAATTCGTCATCCTGCAGGCCGTCTTCGCGGGTAAAGTGCTGTAGGGCGAGAATGCCATACTGGGGGTGATCGAGGGGGACCTGCGGGTCCAGGCGTATGAGGCCCTTGTTGGTAGATATCCACAAATAGCCCGCTTTGTCAGGCAGTATGCCATAAATAAAATTGTCGGCCAGGCCGTTGCGTTCCGAGAGGTGCACAAAGGACACCTGGCCGTTGTTGCCCTTGGCATGACTTAGCATTACATCCAGTCCGTTGCCACCAGTACCAATCCATAGCCGTCCCCTTTTGTCTTTGTGCAGCACATTCAAAAAATTGCTGCCAATGCTGTGCGAATTGGCAGGGTCGTGGGAATAGGTCCTAAACTGCTGGCTGGCAAAATCAAAAAAGACCAGTCCGCCATCGGTCGCCAGCCACAACCCGGTGTCCCCTTCAGGCAGTATGTGCCAGACATAGTTGTTGGGCAGGCTGCTGGGGTTGCCGGGCTCATGCTGGAAGGCTGTAAATTGCTGACTCCGGGGATCAAAGAGGTTAAGCCCGCCTCCCCGTGTTCCCAGCCAGATACGGCTTTGCTCATCCTGATAAGCAGCAAAGATATGGTTATCGCTCAGGCTGTGGGAATTTCCCTCCTCGTGCAGAAAGTGCTGAATACGGGCACCCTCAGGGGTGATTTGCAGCCGGTTAAACCCCCCAAAAGTACTGATCCAATACAAGCTGTCGGAACGAATATCCTGCAGAATGTGGGTAACAATGCTGTGTGATATCCCTCCCTGAGAGGCTGGCCTGCTGGACCAGTGCTGGGGCACCCCTCCAGCAGGCTGTATCCGGTCCAGGCCATTCCCTTCGGTACCCAGCCATAAATGGCCCTGCCGGTCTGCATGCATAGCCGTAATGCTTTGGGTTGAACTACCCACCCGCTTAAAAGGGCGGATGGCCGATTGCAGACCCTCATGATATTGCAGGTCGAGTTTGTTCAATCCTCTGCTTTCTACTCCCACCCACAAAATTCCCTGCCGGTCCTGGTACAGGGCCGAAATCTTATTGCTGGCCAGCCCTTGAGGCAGGCCGGGCTGATGCCTAAAGCTCATCAGCAGGCTGTCATTTGCCATGCGCATCAGCCCACCGTTGAAACTTCCCGCCCATATATTTCCACGATAATCCATGGCCAGGCAGCGCAGGCGCATGCTGCTCAGCCCATGAGTTTGCCGGTTAAAGGCCCGGTGTTCCCACTCACCCGAGGGCAGTTTGCGAATGCGACTGAGCCCCCGGTAGGTGGCCACCCACAGTTGCTGCCGGCTGTCGATGAGCAGATCCTTGACCAGGTTGCTGCTCAATATGCCGGCTCCCTGCTGCTGGTAGCGAAAATGTGTGAAGCGGGAGTTTGTCAGCTCCAAACAGCTCAGGCCTGCTTTGCTATACCCTATCCAAAGCCTGCCGGCTGAGTCGGTCTCCAGGGCAGTGATCTCTTCTGCCAG
>RFHT01000011.1 GCA_003696835.1 Bacteroidota bacterium | reverse complement strand
TGGTGTGGTTCGCTGGATGAACACACCTGCCGGGCTGTAGAGTTCCAGCGCCACATCGGGGGGGAAGCTGTAGGCCCGCAGGATGGCCGGGACGCCCGCTTCGAGCTTCAGGGTGTAGGCATCCAGCTCGGTACGGATGCCAAACTGGCTGTCGAAGTTCGCATCGCAGCCCAGGCTGGCTTCGGTGCAAGTGGCCTGTACAAACTGCAGCGAGAGGGAATAGTCTCCGGTGTTGTTGCCCCCCTCATCCATGACCAGCAGCACATACTGCCCGCTTTCAGTCGGGACAAAATCAATTCTACTGAGGTTATTCACTGGCACGGCACCCTGGAGCACGGTTCCTTCCGGGCTCTTTAATTCGAGTTTAACATCCAGGGGAAAGGAATAAGCCCTTATCACCACCGGCACACCGGCTTCCCCCATGAAGGTAAATTGATCCACCTCTCCCGCTACGCTGATCGCAGCCTGGACATCGCTGTTACATTCCAACTGACTTTGGGCAAAGCAAAAACCGAATAACATAGCACACAGCAGCATGAATTTTCGGCCTCTGGCAGCATGGGATGAAAACAGATAAGAAAAAAACATAAGATGTTGTATTGATGGGTTGGTTTGTTTGGGGAATTACAACAGGAGTTGATCCCGGACCTTCGTCAATCTACTTTGATTTTTTTAGTTACAAACAGGTTCCTACCCGATAAAGTAAGCAGGAAAATCCCTCTGGGAAGTCCATAGAGATGGATTTCTTTTGACCTGCTTTGTCCAGTTGAAATGAGGCGCCCCATAGCATCAACTATCCGATAGTGGACTTGATCAGGCATCTGGTCAAAAACAATCCAAACCTCTCCATGGGAGGGATTGGGAAATAGGGTTACCGATGGATAATGCGTATCATCAATTCCTACGTAAACTCCATCCATTATAATGATTTCTACAGAATCAGAATGGGTACAGCCTGTCAGGGGATCTGTATAGGTATATTTCAATAAATGTGTTCCGGCAGGCAACTTAGCAGGATTGAAAACGGTATCCGATTCCACAGTATCTATATTCGGGAAACTGTAATACCCTCCCCGGGGAATCCCCATGTAAAATATACTGTCTGTGTAGCCATTATAAAAGGTATCTCTTGCACCATCAAGGGCGACCTCAGGCAAAGGATGAACGACCACCGTTTCAGATACGGTATGTTCGCATCCATTCGACCCTCTGCTGGTTACGGTATAGGTAGTCGTCTCATCAGGAGCAATGGTAATATTAGGGGTTCGCTCACCAGAACTCCATTCATACCCAATGCCACCACTTGCAGTAAGCCTGGTGCTTTCGCCCTGGCAAATATTCAACTCCCCGCTAATGGCTATGGAAGGAAGAGGCTTGACATTTATTTCCCGACTTACGGTTGAAGCACATCCCAGGGAGTCCGTTACCGTTACGGCATAAGAAGTGGTGGTATCCGGAACCACTACAATCGATTCAGTCGTATCTCCTGTACTCCATAAATAAGTTCCATCTCCCAGTACAGTCAGGGTAGAGGACTCTCCGGCACAAACGTAAGTAGGAAAGGCTATCACACGGGCATAAGGGGGTCTGAGTACCACAATGGTCTTGCTGAGAATCGCTCCGCCTCCCATGCCATCTGTTATTTCCACCTTGTAGCTTTGTGTCCAAAGAGGAGCTACCTGAACAGAAGGCGTCATTTCTCCTGTACTCCAGCGATAATTCGTGCCCCCACTGGCTGTTAAGCGCACGGAATCTCCACTGCATATCGTATCGGCGCTTGTAACCACCTCAACCGTGTCCAGTTGATACCGCTGAATGCATTTCCATGACAGGGCATGCTGATAAATATCGGAAGGAATGGAAGATCGGCCACTACTGCGAGGCGGGTCATAGGTTGCCGGAATCAGGAATATACAGATTTCCGAAGCCTGTCTGTCACTCCCCCCGGTTGTATAGTCCACCCTCCATTTTCCATTGCAAAGAATGGGAACCGTAGGCTGAGCAAAAGTGGGCTTGGTCCACCATCCGTTTCTTACTTTGATATAAGTTGCAATAACATAATCGCAGGAAATCTGGGGATCACTATGTCCTTCCACGAAGGAGAAACTTCCGATAGGAGGAAGATAATCAATGATCAGGGTATCGGAGCCTATGGAATCGTGGGCTTTGCACAACCAGGTACTGTCGATGGTGTCAAACGGCTTAAACAGCGTGTCCATTCCCGGCTTGAGGCTTCCCTGGTTATTAAAAACCCCCCATCCGTCATCATTGGGTTGTTTCCAGGGCTCGTCGAAGGCTTCAAAAATGTTGACTTCAATGTCTAATGCCTGTGCCCAGGCCAGCAGTTCCCGGTTATACTGAATGGCATGCTCCAGGGAAGGGATGGCTTCCCCTTGAGCAGCACCTCCTGTTTTCCACCCACTTTCGGAAATGAAAATTTCTTTGCCATCCGCTACTGCCAGAACTGAAAGGTAGGCCTGGTGAAAACGCTGCATGGCGCATTCCACCTCAATTCCCTCCCAAAAGGGGTAAATATTTGGCGCAATAAAATCACACACCTCCAGCACTTCCGGATGTGCGATAAGCGCACTATACACATCGGCCGTTGAAACGGGAATATCCGGACAGGAATCTTTCACCTGTTGAAGGTAAGCAATCAATTGGGCTGGACTCACATCACGACGAAGTAATACCTCACTTCCCACGATCAACCTGTCAGCATAGCCAGCTTTGGCAATGGCAATTCCGTTAGCTATTTGAATCTGGTTGATGGAGTCATTCCGCCCTATCCAGATCCCCACGATTACGTTCAACCCGCGTTCTTTGGCGAGACGAGGCGCATGTTCCAATCCGTTTTGCGTACCAAAGGTGCGAATGCCTTTTGTGTAGGGTCTGATGGAGTCGAGAAGCGCGATAATTTGCGATTCTGGGATCACACTATTGTGATTGGGGTTTTGTCCTGGTTGGGTGTAGGGGCTAAAATTGATCCATTCGAGGGGGATGATTTCCGTCGAGTCGGAGGAATCCTGCACCTGGGTGACGAGCTGTATATCAGATATGACAATCGGTTGACGAGCCTGGGCAGGAAAAGAAATCGCGTAGAGGAGGAATGAGCTCAGCAAATAGGCAAGCTTGTGAGGGTTCAGGTTTATTTGGGATGGAATAAGCGTTATCGGTTTCATGGCAAATGTATTGTTGAAGTTTAAAGAATGGTTTCAGCACAAAAATCTATTATGAGGAGGAGGCACAGACCTATTGGGACATATAGAGATGATGCATCATCATGCAGATGTGCCCATCCCTATATGTCTTGGCATGATTCCGGCAAGTCTGCCGGGCTGGGTGGATAAATGCGAAAGCCTAAAAGGAAAGGGAAAGCCCCAGGCCTACGGGTTTAGAAGGAAAAGGCGTGTGTATCAGGCCAGCATGCGGTTTAAGGCTGAGCTGCTGATAGCGTTCTGCGGATTTTCGCAGTTGTCCATTGGCAAGGGGGCCATTGAAAATAGCGCCTGCCAGTACAATCAGCGCGCCTCCGACGACCATAGACGAGCCATTGCTGGAGAGCTCGCCGGAGTTATAATCCCGGACTTGAGTAATCAGCCCTGCGGCTTCTACCCCCACTCCAACCGCCATAATTCCCAGGCCGATATACTTGTTGATTTGGTAGGCCTGAAAATGCTGTTGGATTTGGGCATCATTAAGTTGATACAAAATGGCTTGTTTTTCTTTGTCTTTCATTCTCAAAAATCGTTTACCCTTGTAGGTAGTTTTTCTGAATGGTTTAGTAATCTCTAAATCATCCTGCGGATTTTGGGCGTGAACAGACAACAAAAAACTGGTAAAGAGGAAGCAAAGGCCTAGCCCTGCTTTCCATGAAAGCGTTAATGATTTCATAATACAAAAATGATTATAATGGTGAAACTAAATTTTTTTAATCTTGTACCATTGGGTTATCCCCTGCACCGAAAGCCTGCACAAATAGATGCCAGGTGGCCAGCCTCTTACATCCAAGGTTAAAGGGGATGTACCATGCTGATTCAACTCATAAAGCTTGATTTGCCGACCCATGAGGTCAAAAAACCGAGCTTCTGTTGGTTTTTCCCGTCCTTTAATTTCGAGCTGCAGCCAATCTTTTACCGGATTGGGATAGAGATTAACAGCCCAATCCGTTACGGAGGGAATGGTTGAAACTGTTCTACAAAAAGTTCCGGTATGGTCAAGGCCGTCTAGCTCCAGATAAAAGCTGCGGTTCTGATCCTGTACCCATTCGTCCAGGGCCAATTCCAACTGATGGCTGCCTGAAAACGTGATGACCGGAATCCTGTCAGCAGCATACCAGGCTTGCCCAGTATCCTGCAACTTTTTTACCCCAAAGCCTGCAAAAGTCTGATAGTAATAATCGCCATGACGAACAGAATCCCCCACTGGCTGTATGGAACAAGAAGATTGCCACCTTTGATGAAGGTGAATGCTGCCCCGGCGCCCGTTTTGCTGGCTCCAGCGAAGGCTAAAACGCAATTCGGAGACTACTCCCCCAAAACTTTCCTGGGGCTGGAGAAAAAGAGATAACTGATCCTGTCTGTTTTCGGTACAAAGCTCAACCCCCTGCCCGAAAAGATAGCTACAACTCAATAGGCAGCCTGTAAGAAAAATGAGGTAATTCAAGGTTTTCATAGGGCTTTTTACTTAGATGCACAAGGAATAATCAAAAACTAATGTTGGGGCACACCAGAGCGAATAATTGTGATGAAACTGATGGCTTTAAACTTCTTCGATAACAGTTGCCAGTCTGAGTCCTTTCCCGTATAGGATACTTTTCCATCCATATTGATGTCTTCGGGATAGTAGCCTGGTGCCGGGTGGTAGTTCGATTTTATTAAAATCAAACTGCGGTCGTTGGGAGAACCCTCTATGCTTCCGCTGTAATACAGCAGGCCGTTCTGATCAATATCGCCTGCATGCAATGCCCATATTCCGGGACTGACTTCCTCCTGGGCATTGGGATTCAGGGTTTTTGAGGGGCCTGTACGAAAATCGTAATCAATTGTCTGGCCTTTTCGGAATTCAATTGGCACTGCGCTCATGATTGCCAAATGGTTTCGATGCCTGAGAACGAGGAAGTAGGCACCGTCTGGAGCCAGAAACCGAAGGGGACCATGGGTAATGGGATCCCGTATGTGACCGTCTGCCATCAGGAGTGCAGGGCGCTTTTCCATTATTCCAGAAGGGAAGAGGTCATCTGGTTTACGCAATTCCACTTCTATCCAATCCACCACGCCCTCTGGAAAGGAGGCAAGTGTGAGACTGGTATCAGCAGGGCAGGTAAGAGGTAGAAGGCCCTGCTCATGGAGCATGGTGGACATTTGAGCAGTTTCTTCCCTCCAGGCTCCTTCAAGCAATGCTGTTATATCCAGGCTTTTCCAGGGCAGCTCATACCGTACGGTGATGGTGCCTTGTGTATGAGATTTCTTTAGGGGAATGGGGTGGCCCTCTTTGTCCAGAAGTACCACGTTGGTCCAACTCAGGCTAAAAAATAATTGATTGGACTGAGTCCTGGGATCATCCAAATCATCAATTAAGATGATGATCCCTCCTTTGGCAACTCTGCCACTGCCCGAAGCTGTTTGTTGGTTGATGCGTGCAATAGACACATCAATGCGTTTGCGGGCCCTGTGGTTATAACTGATCCCATGGACTTCAGTCTCACCTTCCCCCATCCAGCCGTTTATGGAAAGGTCCAAATCTCTTTTGGGCGAGAGGGAAGTAAGCATACTAAAGGCGATACCATATACATTTTCGACCACCCCGTTTTCACGGGTGAGTTCTATGTCAAACTCAAAGGTCTCTCCCAGCATGAGGCTATCTTGCCTGGGTATGAGCCGGAAGCTGATATCTCCCCCGTCGGGAGATACGGGTTCATAAGGTGCCTGAATATGATCCTGGATAAACAGCCCGTCTGTAAAGGCATCCACCACCCCATTCCCGTCAGGGTCGGCATGTTTCATATTGTGGGTGGAATCAATTGCCAACAAATTCCCCCTCATCGTTTCCAGCCAATCCATACTCAGCTGGCTCTCAAACTCAAGGTTGGTGTGAGTCCTTTCCAACCCACGGGTGTTGTGATACCTGCACACTAATTGGTGATCCATCATATCAATCTGGCCATTGCCATCCACATCTCCGGGCCACACACAGGAGCCGCCATTTGACAACTGTACCTCTATGGTATCGCTGGTTGCCTGGCCACATTCGTTTTGAATTTTCAGTATATAAGTTCCCGGATTAGTTATCCGCTGGCGCCTGAGGCTCCCTAAAGCCTCCCCTGAAATGGTGAACCATTGGTATTGGGCCGCTTTTATTCCTGCATCCAATACGATGGCTTTTGCACAAGCATCTATTGGTGGCCCCAGTTCTGGCCGCACAAGGGGCGGAATATAAATGAATTGGGTGAGAGAGGCCTGGCAGATGCTATCGGCAACCCGCAGGGTAATTTTGTGGATACCTGTTTGGGTAAACGCCCAGGAGAGCTGCCCGCCCGTGGCGACCAACCTATCATCGACATACCATGCTGATGTATCTCCTCCCGATGACCTGTTTTCAAACAATAAGGTTTCTGTGAGGCAGGTTTGGCCGCTGAGCTGTACAAAACGCACGCTGAGGCCACAGCCTGGGTCAATACAGGTGGGTTTTGGAATCAAAGATACCTGATTGGAGGTAAGCGGATGATCCTCCAATGAAAGGACAAGCTGTGGATGCTCAATGGTTAAAGCTTGCTGGTCCTCCAGCCGGACCATTTGAGTCTGGATATCCCACACAGCTTCTTCACATCCTGATTCTCCACGCTCATTGAGCTTGACAAAATAAATGTCTTTTGAACGTGCTCCTGTCCTTCCCGCCAGCAGATACCCCCCCTCAGTTGAGGCTATTCCGTGATTAAATCCGCTTTCTTCCAATCCTCCGTATTGCTTTCCCCACAACAGTTCACCCGTATGTTCGACCTTGAGCGCAAAGGCACGGGGTATGGAGAGGGTATTTGAATTACTCTGGCCAATCAGCAGAAAAGCTTCTCCCCTGGCCGGAATGAGTTGGTGGCTTTCGTCCAGACCTTCTCCCCCATATATTCGACTCCATTGGATCTGCCCACTACTGTCTGTTTTTGCCAAATATACCGCATGAGGAGGCAAATCAAACTGGCCGGAGCTGGTGCTACCCGTAAATAGATAACCTCCATCTTGCGCCAGGGTAATATCTGCTGCCCCTTCAGTCCCAACAGTACCGAAGGACTTTTCCCACAGTAGGTGTCCACTGGCATCCATTTTTGCCAAATAAGCATCGGTAAAATCGTTGTCATCATGCTCTCCCAAAAGAATGAGGTTACCCCTTGCATCCTCTATGATTTCTTTTGCGCGGGCCTGACAACGACCTTGCGCCCATAAAATGGTCCCCTCTGGAGTTAATTTTGTAATAAACCAACAATCACCATCCGTGCGTTCTTGCGTAGCAACCATTAGCAGGTTTCCATCCCTGCAAAGCAGAAGTTTTTCACAGCGGGCGTTTCCCGTACCTCCCATTTTCCGGTTCCACCTTATAGATCCATCGGATCCGATGTGGCTCAATAATATATTGGTGGTACCCGGCTCGCTAGCTGTAGTTGTTCCTCCCAGCAGGAAGCTTCCGTCATTCAACTGAATTGCTGTAAGAAACCGCTCGTCTGCAAAGGGCTCTCCCAACTCTAGCACCCATTGTATTTCATTTAAGGAGTTGAGCCGGAAAACAATAGCATTATCAAAAGAATTAACATCGTTTCTTCGCGTTCCCCCGATTAACCAATCCCCGTTAAAAGTTTCCAAGATTACATGTGTTTCTTCTTCTCCCAGTAAGTCATATATCGTTTGGGAAATGGAGGTGGCTGCCAGGCAGGGCAATGCTGCAGGCATACGAAGACGTCCCCCGGTGCTGCATTTGCCCGCAAAAGCAGCTTTCATTTCAGCATTTTCCAGTAAAATGTCTTTTAGCTCCATCATACTCAGCTCCATACAACTCCCCTTGAGCAGAGCCAGTGCCCCGGTAATATACGGTGCAGCCATAGAAGTTCCACTCAAATGGCCATAGCGGTTGCCAGGCAAGGTACTTAGCACGCCTTCTCCAGGCGCCATGATATCCACACTTATCCATCCGTAGTTAGATACGCTGCTCAGGCGGTCCTGACAGTCAGATGCGCCCACTGAGATGATGTTGTCAAAGGGATAGCTGGCGGGAAAAACCGGGTTGACATCATTGTCATTTCCATGGCCATTACCGGCTGCAGCTACAAATACCTGTCCCAGAGTTGCCGCACGCATAATGGTTTCTGCAAGAAGCGGGTCTTCTGCCCCTCCCCCCCAACTATTGTTGGTCAGGTGTGCGCCCATACGCATGGCGTATTCCAACGCTTGAATGGCAGTGCTGGAATAACCTGTGCCCGAGGAGTCGGCGAAACGCAGCGGCATGAGCTGGGCCGACCAACAAATACCAGCTATGCCTTTGCCGTTGTTTCCTGCTGCAGCTATTTTTCCACTCACATGGGTGCCATGCCCCTCGGCGCTCATATCCATGGGGTTGTTGTCCATATCCACAAAATCGTAGCCTATGAGGTCATCTGTATAGCCATTGCCGTCGTTGTCCACCTGGTCCAGGTCGTCGGGGTCCAATTCCCACCTTCCCATTTGCTCATTCCATTGGATCGTTCTTCCATCTCCATCCCGGTCTTCCCCTAAATTCTGCCAGATATTGGGAGCCAGATCCTCGTGTTTCCAATCAACACCCGAATCAATGACGCCAATGATCACCTCGCTGGCCCGGGTATTTTGGTCCCAGTAAGAATAAATACCCATGCCCGAAGCCGAAACACAAACGCCACTGTTATTGAGGGTATGCTGCCGGTCATACAAACTGTCATTCGGCTCAACCTGTAAGGTGTAGCGGTAGTCGGGTTGGGCATACAAATGGGGATAATCGCGCCGGATCCGATGCAGCCAGTAGGCCACCTGGTCCCTATCGGGGTCTTCCCGCCAACTTTCCGGGGGCAAAGTCCATACTTCAGCCTGAATGCCTGGAAGACGTAGCATGCTTGAAATTCCGTAGTAGCGTTTGCATTGCTGGAGTAGTTCAGCAGCACGGGCTGGACTACCCGGAGCCCGAACGATGATGCGGGCAGGATGATAATCCTGGGATTGGGCCTGAATGGTAATTCCCTTCCCCAATAGGAGCACCCAAATGAGCGGGTACACGATGTGTCTGAGCAGAATTGATGTGGATTTCATAGCTGTTCATTTTTTCATAGTGGCCTCCTTCTTCGCTTGCTCCCAGCCGTATTGATATGCCCACTGTATGACGAGTTCATAAGCTGTCCATTGAATATCATCAGCCCTCAACTCCATGATAGGAGGTCGCCAGAGATTTTTCAAAAAATCATGATAACCCAGAAGTTCATACTCTTGTATGAGGGCTCTTATCGAAGAACTTGATTTATCTGGCACTTTGTTTATTTCATCGTCACAGTGGCAAAATCTGCGATTGGTTTCTTTTCCCCAAACGCATTTTATTTGAAAAATTCTAAACTTTTTGGGCGGTATTTTTCCAAAATACTTACAATAAAGCCAGTAAGGGCATGAAGAATTTTGAATGAGGCCGTCAGATATCTTGATGGCCAATTTTGACATAATGTGCTGACTTTAAGTAATTTATGTGGGAGGTCTAAACAAGTTGGGTTTTATTTTTGTAGCCCAAAAACCACCCACTCTAAGTGAGGAAATCACCCAGGTGTGCAAGGTTTTAAAAATTCAATTGTCAGAAAAAAAACAGGTAATTCGTATAAATTTTGTTGGAATTGTTGAAAAATTCCTGTCATTATCCGATATTTTATGTAACTAATTCCTGTTATATGTACCGTACCAAAATAATTACCTACCTCCGTACGCTTTCCAAAACGGAACTCAACCGCTTTGAGAAATTTGTTCGATCTCCCTACTTTTCTACCCATGACAATACAAAACATTTGTTTTCCTTGTTGAAAGGCCATTATCCCGCTTTCACATCACCCCGTATGCGCAGAAAGGGAATTTTTGAAGCACTTTACCCCAAAGAGGCCTTTGATTTCAGTAAGTTGAGAAAACTTAGCTCTGAACTTTGCAAGTTATTTGAACGCTTCCTTTTAATAGAGGAACTTCAAAAGGGCGCAGAATTTGAAAGCAGCCTCATCGATTTGTTGCTACTGGAACTCAAGGTAAGTCGAAATTTATTGAAACATACTTCATCGAATATTGAAAAACAGGTGAATAAAATTCGGGTAAAGTTAGAGCAAAATTTAGTATCGTCTGTTGACCCCATTAACTACCTTCACCGGTATCAGTTGGAGCGTTTTGTACTGGAACGGGCTTCAACCACAAGGCGAAATATGGAGATGGACATTGGCTATACCTTAGAAAAAGCATCGGAGGCACTCGACAATTATTTTATGTGTGCCAAACTTAGACTAGCCCTTGTATCCAGGCACAGGAGCATTATCAAAAAATCAGACAAATCCCATCAAGCAGAATTTATGGATACAATTTTTCAATTTGGAATAGACAAAGGATTTGAATCTGTACCATTCTGCGATCTTTATGCCCGCATATACCATTTACTTGGTGCCCCCTACTCGGAAGCTTTTCCCGACTATCATGACTATAAGGAAGTATTCCTACTACATTTTTCTAAACTTCAGCCGAATATACAATCTGAACTCATTTTGCTCACCACCAATCTGCTAACCAAGTGGTATCGCGAAACATACAGCAAGGTTTACCTGGAAGAATTTTTTTTCTGGTATCAGCAGTTACTAAAAGAAGGATTGGTGCAGAGCTACCCATCTCAAATGCGGGATTTTTTCCTCAACTATACCAAAGCAGGAGTAGAACTGGAAAAGCTGCAAGAGACAGAAGACTTTTTGGAAAAATACAAGACTGTAATACCAGAAGTATATCGCGACAACATTTACGCCTTTTGTAAAGCTCAATTGTTTTTCAAAAAAAAGGCCTACCGTGAGGCATTGATATATTTGAGCAAAATGGATATGAACATCGATTTGAAGTACAAGCTGCGGTCAGATGTGATGTACATACAGTTATTTTATGAATTGGATGATCCCGAGCAGCTTGAGGCGAGACTAAAATCCATGAAAGACATTCTCAGGCGCAGAACAATTCTCCGGGAAAGCAGGCGAAACGAATACTTACACTTTGTGACTTTTGTAGGAGAGTTGATGAAAATGAAAGAAAATCCCAGGCTGGAACTAGCAGAAATCCGGGGCAAAATAGCTGACCTTTCACATACGCCTGGTATTTATGAAAAGAGCTGGTTACTTGAAAAATGGCAGCAGCTTGAGGCAATGGCAAAGTGAGCCTTATTGACCTCTACAACCTCACCCCTATGCGCCCGCCTATCCAGGCGCTGAGGTGGAGGCGGTGGGTTTGGTTGTGGGCCGAAAAGTCGATGAGCTGGTAGGGAGCCAGGCGGGAAATGGGCTGGCCGTCGGGCAGCTTTTCGCTGAGGTGCAGGTTGAAGGTGGGGCCGGCAAAGAGGCTGTGGCGGCGCGAAAGGTGGAAGCTCAGGCCCAGGTGGGCCTGGTTGAGCAGGTTGAGGCGCAGCGGAAACCGGGGCTGCTCGAATACATACTGGCTCAGCAGGTCGGTGTTCAGGCTGAGTTTGGGATGTATGCTAAACATGCTGCCAAAGCCGTAGCCCAGGGCCCAGCGGCGGGGGCGGGGATGGAAGGAGAGGGCAAAGAGGTTGTAAAAGCGGTGCACCCCCATTTTCAGGCCTGCCTGTACGTAAAAACTTTCACTGGCACCCAACTCAAAGCGGTTGTAGCCATTGCGCACAAAATTGAGCAGCCCCAGGGGCGCCCCCCACTGCACCGTATCGGCTATGTTGACCAACCCCAGCTGAAAGCCGCGTACTTCCCCGGCTACGTTCACCAGACCGGCCTGAACGCCCCGCAGCTCGCGGGTGGTCACATTGGCTGCCGGGCTGAGCTGGAAGCCCTTCAGCGATTTGGCGGCATTGAAGCCCAGGCTCAGTTGCCCCCCCTCCACCCTGCGGGTGGACAAGTTGCCAAAACCCGCCAGGCTCAGCCCCCGCAGGGGGCCGGTGGCCATATTAAATATGCCGCCAAACTGTACTCCCACCATCTGGCCCCGTACCAGGTTGTAAACAGCTGAAACCTGGCCCCCTTGTATGCTGTCGGCAAAATTGTGAAGCCCAGCCAACTGGAAGCCGTTTACCGTGCCAGTATTCACATTCAGCACCCCCCCAAACTGAATGCCCGAACTACGTCCGCCCACCACATTGCCCACCCCGGCCAGCTGCAGTCCATTGGCATGGTAGCGGACCACATTGAGCCCGCCGCCCACTTCCAGGCCGTTGAGGCCGGCGGCATAGCCCACCAGCAGGTTAAACGAAAAGCTGTTAAAGGTGCGGCCCGTCTTCAGGCCGTTTGTTCCCAGTGGTGGCAGCAGGGTAAACTGGTAGGGGCGGTAGAGAAATTCTTCCCGGTCAATTTTTTCTTCCAGCAACTCCTCTTTCACCAGCATTTTTACTACAAAAATATCCTCTACAGGATTGATGCTGTCCCATTGCACCACCTTGACCGGAGGGGCCACCTCCGGGGGGATGCTGCTAAGGTGCAGGGGGTGCAGCTGCAGTTGCAGGGGGGCAGATAAGGGAAGTGGGAAGACCCGCACTTCGGGTTCAAAATCGGGGTGGGTGGCCCGCAGACGGAGGCTGGAAACTCCCCCGGGCAGCGACAGCTGGAAGCTGCCATCTTCATCAGTGAAGGTCTGTACATCGGGGGCCAGCTCAATGCGTACCCCGGCCAGGGGGGCTCCCGTGCGGGCGTGGCGCACCACGCCCGAAAGCTGCACCGGTGGCGGCGCCACCTGCACCGGTATGGGGGGCGAGCTGGCCTGCGACGCATCGGCCGAGCGCGTACGTACCCGGCTGATGATGAGGTGCTGCCCATACACCTCGTACTGGTAGCGGGAAGGAGGCAGCAGCTGGGCCAAAACGCTGCGCACCGGCTGGTTTTCGGCCCTGATGCTCACCTTTTTGTGCACGGGAATGAGCTGGTAGTTGTAGGAAAAGCGAAAACCACCGGCTTGTTCTATTTCTTCGAGCACCTGCTCCAGCGGCTGGTTGTGGGCCTCAATGCTGATGCGGATATCCAGCAAGGACTGGGCAGGGGAAAGCGAACAAAAGAACAACCCACTGCACAGCAGGGCCCCGTACAGGCTGCCAGCAGGGAGAAAGAAGCAGGCAGCCTGCCATTTTCGCCTTTTCCCGGTCAGAAAACCAGCAAAAAGAGGAGTAAGCTTGAGCAGGAGGGAGTGTGTCATGACAAAAATAGCTAAGTGTTAGCGGCAGGAGGCAGCAGTAGCCTGCAGGCGGTACCCGTCTGCCTCTTTGATCAGCTCAAATTTCATGGTGCGTGCGAGGGTTTCCAGTACATAGTCTATGCGGGCGCCGGGATCAAAGCCCGTACTTACCCGGCAGTCGTTGAGGGCAGCGTCCAGGCTGATGGAGGTATGGAACAATTTTTCCAGGGTGTTGACCGCCTCTTGCAGGCGCATGCCGCGCAGGCGCAGCTCCCCCGTTTTCCAGAAGAGGTAGTTGGGATTGGGCGGCGCCACTGGCAGCAACTGCTGGCTGGAGGCCACATAGCGAAGTTGCTGGCCCGGCTGCAAAAGCCGGGCGCTCTGTTTGCGGCCCTGCTGCTGCTGAGGCATTACTTCCACTTCCACCTGGCCGCTTTCCACCACCACAGAGAGGGTATCGGCTGTGGGGAGAGCCGATACCTGGAAGCTCGTACCCAGCACTTTTACCCTCAGCTGAGTTGCCTCCACCACAAAAGGCCGGTCCGGGTCGGCTTCCACTTCAAAAAAGGCTTCTCCTTCCAGCTTTACCAGCCGCTGGTCCGGCTGAAAGCGGGCCGGGTAGCTCAGCTTGCTGTGGGCATTGAGGCTTACGCGGCTACCATCGGGCAGTTGGAGTTCCCGCACTTCCTCCCCGCTAGCGAGCTGTTGCAGCTCGTTGGCTGTTCCGGGCAGCAGCCACCACAGGCTGGCGCCCAACAGGGCCAGCAGCAGCACAGCTGCCACCAGGCGCATGATGCGCCACAAGGGCCGCTGCCCGGCTCTGGTCTGGTCCTGCTGGATGCCTGTAGGAGGCTGGCCCTTCAGGCGGTTTTGCAGCTGATTCCAGGCTGCGCCCGTGTCCACCGCCGGCTGTTGCCCGGCCCCTTCAGCCAGCTCCCATATTTGCAGCAATTCCTCAAAGACCTCCTCATGCTCCGCCATCCAGGCCAGCAGCTGCTGCTTTTCAGCAGCATCTGCCTCATTGGCCAGGTACTTGGCGATGAGCTCGTAAGGCACTTTATGTTCAGACGCGTCTTTCATTTCGTTTTGGCTGCATATTGGTGACGTACCAGGCAGGCAATACCCTTATTTGCGGTAGGCAGCTACTGCCTGCCGTATGCGTTTGAGGGCTTTGCCCATCTGGGCTTCTATGGTTTTGGGTGAAAGGCCCAGAGTAAGGGCTATTTCTCTGTACTTCATGCCCTCAAAGCGACTCATTTCGAATATGCGCCTGCACTGCTCCGGCAGGGCCGCAATGGCCGCATGAATGAGCTGCTGAAGCTCGGCCTGCTGCACTTCATCTTCAAAGCCCAGCTGCACTTCTGCCTGCCGGTAGAGGCTGTACTGGCGGTATTCGGCCTTCACTTTTTCGTGCCGCAAATGACTCAGGCAGTTGTTGCGCACCGCATTGAACAAATAGGATTTGAGGGAGCTTTTGATTTCCAGGCTTTGGCGTTTTTCCCACAACTTACAAAACAACTGCTGCACGATTTCCTCTGCCAGCTCCTTTTCCTTCAGGTATTGATGGGCATAAGCACACAGTCCCGCATAGTATTGCCGGAATACGGCCTCAAAGGTGGCTTCGTGCCCGGCCCTGAGGCGTGCAATCACGATTTGTTCGGCAGAACTGTGTACATCTTGCTCCATACGGGGGTATTCACACTACCGTTTACACAAACGCAAAGCACAGCTGCAGGGTTTAAAGGGTACTGGCTTGCAGCAGGCATTGGCGTACCGGCTGTTTGGTCCAAACTACTCTCCCTTCTCCTCTGTTTTATTGCCGGCCTTGCTCTGGGCTTTTTGGGTTTGCTCTGCACGTCTTTGTCGCTGCATGGCATTTTCCCTTTGCAGCCGTTGCTTATACAGCTGAAAACGGGTGGGTACCACCCTGGGCGGCCAGTAATTGTTGGACATGTCGGTGTCGGCAGTTTCCAGGAAAGGATCCACCGTAATGGCCGTAATGGGCTGCTTCGTAATAAACACCTTGCTGATCTGGCTGGCATTCATACGCCATATTTCGGCCGGGATGCGCTGTACTTCCCGGCTGCCGTCCTGATAAGTAAACTCCAGAATGAGGGGCATGACCAAGCCGCCTTTATTGGAAAAATGCAGCTCGTAATAGTGATCATCCGACTCCAGCAGAGCGCGGTCTTCCTCGTCCAGGCTGTTGAGGTAGCGCTCGTACTCCTGTTTGTCGAGTATGGATACCGCAAAAGGGTCTATTTTGTTGTAAAAATCCAGCAGTTCGGGATGTTGCTCGGTCAGGGTTTGGGGAATATCGGCCTGGTTGCGGATGTCGCTGATGTAGGCGGGCTGCCCGGCCTGTTCCTGCCGGGCCAGGGGTTTTTCAATTTCGGGATTTTGGGTGTCGATCTGATACCATTTTACTTCGTCCAGGGAGATGTCCACATGGTCGGTGGTGTAAAACCAGCCCCGCCAGAACCAGTCGAGGTCCACGGCCGTGGCATCTTCCATGGTGCGGAAGAGGTCAGCCGGGCTGGGGTGCTTAAACATCCATCGCTGGGCGTAGGTTTTGAAGGCAAAATCGAAGAGCTCCCTGCCCAGAATGGTTTCCCTCAGGATGTTGAGGGCCGTAGCGGGTTTGGCGTAGGCATTGTTGCCAAATTGATAAATGGACTCCGAGTTGGTCATAATGGGGGTCATGGTACTTTTTTCGCCCTTCATGTAATCCACAATTTTGTAGGCCGGACCCCTGCGCGAGGGGTAGCCGCGCTCCCATTCCTGCTCGGTCAGGTACTGCAAAAAGGAGTTGAGGCCCTCGTCCATCCAGGTCCACTGGCGCTCATCGGAGTTTACGATCATGGGAAAATAGTTGTGCCCCACTTCGTGAATGATGACGCTGATCATGCCATATTTGGTGCGTTCGCTGTAGGTACCGTCGGCTTCGGGCCGGCCTCCATTGAAGCAAATCATGGGGTACTCCATGCCGATGCGGTCGGTGTGTACCGAAATGGCCACGGGGTAGGGGTAGTCAAAGGTGTATTTGGAATACACCCTGAGGGTATGAGCCACGGCCCGCGTAGAATAGCGCTCCCACAGGGGGTTGCCTTCTTTGGGATAATAGGACATGGCCATCACCAGGCGGTCGCCCGAGCGCACCCCCATGGCATCCCAAATAAACTTGCGGCTGGAAGCAAAGGCAAAGTCGCGCACATGTTGGGCGTAAAACTCCCAGGTTTTGGTCTTATTGGCCTTTTTCTTTTCGGCTTTACGTGCTTCGGCTTCCGAAACGATGATGACCGGCTCATTGGCCGTTTTGGCAGCTTCCAGGGCTTTGCGCTGAGCGGCCGTGAGCACCTCTTCGGGGTTTTGGAGCTCGCCGCTGGCGCCCACTACGTGGTCGGCCGGGGCGGTGATGCGCACCCGGTAGTTGCCAAAGCTGAGGGTAAATTCCCCTCTGCCCAGAAACTGTTTGTTTTGCCAGCCATCCACCTCATTGTACACACACATACGCGGGTAAAACTGGGCAATGGTGTAAAGGTAGTTGCCGTCTTCTTTGAAATACTCATAGCCCGAACGGGCTCCACCATGCCGGAAGCGGTCGTTGATGTTGTACCACCATTTGGTTTGGAAGCGGAACTGCTCACCGGGCTTCAGCGGTTGGGGCAGGTCCACCCGCATCATGGTTTTGACGATGGTGTAGGGCAGGGGCTTGCCCTGGGCATCTTTTACATATTCAATTTTGAAGCCGCCGTCGAAGTCCAGGTGCATTTGCCGCAGGCGGTTGATGCTCATGTTTTCCGACAAAGTGCCGGTTTGGGTCTTTTTGGTGTCGGAGTCTTTGGCGCGCACATTCTGGTCGAGTTGCAGCCAGAGGTATTCCAGGGCATCGGGGGAGTTGTTGGTGTAGGTAATGAAGCCGCTGCCATAGATGCGCTGCTGTTCATCGTCCAGCAGGACGTCCAGTTCGTAATCGGCTTGTTGTTGCCAGTAGGCATGGCCGGGGGCGCCGGCTGCATTGCGGTACACATTGGGGGTGGGGAGTTCCTGCCCCAGTTGGCGAAACTTGTTCTGGTGAAGGGGTTGCTGAGCCTGCAGCAGCATTCCCCAGCCACACAAGCTCATCACGGATAGGAGGAGTAGTTTTTTCATGGGTATATAAATTTAATTTGTTGGTTCGAACCTGGCACCCCTCAAAGGTGCTGCAGACCAACAACAGCACCTGCTTACAGGCTGCCTCCTCAGGCCTGGTCGGGTTTGGGAGCTTCAAAACACAGGCTGTAGGCAATGAGCATACTCAAAAACGCATACAAACGCGCTGGTCCCCGGCGGGGGGCGCTGTTTTTCCAGGCCAGCACCGCCAGGCGGCGCAGGCTGGGAATTACCGCCAGGGCATTGCTCACCTCCTGGCTGTAGCGGGATTGTTTTTTGTTCAAAAAACGCCGAAGCAAAAACATCAACAAGGGAGCCAGCAGCAGGTACCAAACTGCAATAATCAGTAACGTACGGATAAAAATGTACACCGCCCGTATCCCGCCATTACCTTGGGGGGTGTACCACATCATGCTCATCACAAATATGAGCAGAGCCGCCAGCAATATCCATCTTTTCAAGCTTTTTTTGCCCGGCCGGTTGGCGGGTGCAGGAGTTAAGCCGGCAGATTGCCATTGTTGCTCCAGCCCGTCCACCGGTACGGCTTCTATGGCAGCGGGCATGCGCCCTGCCCACCAGCCAATGAGCACAGCCCCCAGCAGGTAAATGCCCAGGTAGAGGCCCACCAGCCACCAGCTGGCTGCCAGGGCGTCGTCGGCTAGCTGTACCCCCAGGGCATGAAAAGCCTGCATGGCAAAAGCGTCAATGGCCTCCCAAATGGACTTGCCAAAGAGCAGGGTCATGGTGATGAGCCGCTGACAGGCCGTTTCCAGCAGAGCTACCACGGCAAAGAGCATGGCAGCCAGCCTGAAATTGGGGATGAGGCTAAAGAGCGCCGCCCCCAAAAAGCCCTGAAAGGCCACGGCGATGTAGGCCCCTGGCGGGCTGTGGGGGCTCACGGCGGCCTTGATGATGAGCACAATGAGGGTGGCTTTGATCACCGCGGCGTATTTGTTTTTGGCTGAGTGGGCAATGAGGCTGATGAGGATAATGGCAATGCCCCCTACCGTAAGGCCTACAAATGGCACGCGAAAGGCGTGCAGCATGCCCCCCAGCCCAGCCTCATTCAACGCCCAAAGGGCGGTAAGCCGCTCCAGGGCCAGGCCCGAGCTCAGCAGGGATGGTGATGTGTTGGCCCTTTGCATGCAGGCGAAATTACAAACAAAAACAGCCAGACTCAAAAGAGCCTGGCTGTAAATTTTGCTATTACCAAAAAACTATCTGCCGTTATTTGGCCCGTTGTTCTGCCAGCTTGAGGGCTTCGTAGGCATTCACCACGCCGCCAGTCGAGGATAAGCTGGCAAAGCTCACCGTTTCTTCCTCGCCGGGTTTGGATACCTGGTCGTTGTATTTTACGGCAGAGTCCAGGATGATCTGGCGCACCTCTACGGCTGAGAGCTGGGGATAGTAGGCCCGCAGCAGGGCTGCTACGCCTGTTACCACGGGAGCCGCCATGCTGGTACCCTGGGAGTTTTTGTATTCCTGCTCCGGAACGGTGGAATATATGGCCACCCCGGGTGCAAAAATATCCACTTCTTTCTTGCCGTAGTTGCTGAAACTGGCCACAAAGGCTTCGTCCTCCTTCCAGGAGGAAGCGCCTACTTCTATCCAGTTGCGGGCGCGCTTTTTGCCGTGGGGCACTTTGTAGCTGGCCGTGGGGAAGTTGTTTTCCACGTCCAGGTTTTTGCTGTCGTTGCCCGCAGCATGTACCAGCAGCACGTCATTTTTTTCGGCGTACTTCACCGCTTCGTCCACATATTCCTTATGAGGCGAATAATCTTTGCCAAAGCTCATGTTGATGACTTTGGCGCCATTGTCCACGGCATAAAAAATGGC
>RFHT01000064.1 GCA_003696835.1 Bacteroidota bacterium | reverse complement strand
CAGGCCATTATCCCCGACCTGGAAGCGGCTGCCAGCGTGCTGCCTACCTCCCAGTCAGACTACGGCCGGCCCACCAAGCAGGCGGCTGAGTTTTTGCTGGCCAAGGCAGTGCTTACCCGCGGTTGGCTCACCAATTCCCAGGCCGACTTTGCCCGCGCCCAAACCCTCATGGAAGGCGTCATCAACAACTACGGCCACAGGCTGCTGGACAACTGGGGCGACCTCTGGGATATAGACAACCAGGTCAACGACGAGGTGATCTGGTCGGTACAAAACACCACCGACCTCATCCTGAATGCCTCCCTGGGAAGTAGCGGCAACCGCTTCCACCTGTATTTCCTCATGGAGTACGACAAGCTGCCCGGCATGACCCGCGACACCGAAAATGGCCGCCCCTGGAAGCGCGCGCGCCCCACCCGCTGGGCCGAAGCCCTCTACAACGACGACCCCGCTGTAGAGCAGACACTGGGTACGCGCGCCGATGTGCGCTATGAGCAGGGCTACAAGCACGTGTGGCTGGCCAATAACCCCGGTACCTATACCGTAGGCGATGCAGCCGGTACCCGCGAAATCGTGATTGCCAACAAAGGCGATACGGCTCTCTTCCTGCCCCACCGCTCAGTGACCAATGAGTTTCGCCTGAGCAAGCAGTACCGAATCTATACGCCGGATGAGTACAACGAAAAGATTTATCCCACCCTGAACAAGTTCATCGATCCCCGCCGCGACAACCGCCAGCGGACCCAGGGCTCCCGCGACTTCATCATCGCACGTCTGGGCGATGCCTACCTCATTGCTGCCGAGGCGGCCCTCATGGCCGGCAACAAGGCCAAGGCTACGGAGTACGTCAATGTGATACGCCAGCGCGCAGCACGCCCCGGCAGGGAAGCCGACATGATGGTGACCGAAGACCAGGTGGACATAGACTTCATCCTGGATGAACGCGCCCGCGAGTTGGCAGGTGAAATGCACCGCTGGTTTGACCTGGCCCGTACCAGGAAGCTGGTAGAGCGGGTACGCAAGTACAACCCCCAGGCTGCACCCAATATTCAGGACCACCACATCCTGCGGCCCATTCCCCAAACGCAGATAGATGCGGTAAATGGGAATTATAAGCAGAACCCCGGGTATTAGGAGAGTGGTTGTTCGCCACAGAAAAGCTAATTGTTTAAACTCCAAACCTCATTTTATTTAGCAACAAGGCCACCCGCAGGGGTGGCCTTGTTCGTTTTTCATAGCCGTACGGCTCTGCTGCCTTAGGCAGACTGGGATTCTTCCTGCTGAGAAACCAGCTCTCTGGCCTGTTTGACCCAGCCATCGCGGCGGATGCGGCCGGGGAAAAACTCTATGGCTTCATTTACCTTATCTTCCAGCTCTTCGGTAAAGTTGGCGATTTGCCGGAAGGTGTAAATGCCCAGGGTGTGCAGTTTTTCTTCAATAAAAGGCCCAATTCCCTTGATGCGCTGGAGGTCGTCTTTTTCATCGGCCGAGGCCATACCTATCTGGCCAAAGTCCAGGCCCTGTGCCCGCTCTTTGATGCGGGAGAGGGCTTCGGCTTTGCGGCTTTGCTGGCCGCCAGCCACCGATCTGGTATCGCCCTTAGGCTGTTTCAGTTCAATCTTTTCGGCTTGAAACCTTTTGGCTGCATCTTTGGCCTGCCGCAGCGACTCCTCCAGGCTGGTGTTTTGCGACTCCAGCATGTTGTAACGCGCCAGCAGGTCGGCATGCTGTTTTTCAGCTTCCTTTTGCTTGCTCTGCTGCGAGAGGTAGTCGTTTTGCAGTTGGTTGTACTTGCGCACCTGCTCGTTGTAGCGGCCCTGAAGTATGCGAAACTTCTTGCCATTGATGTATGCATGCAAAAACCACCCAATGAGAAAGCCCAGAATGGCGGCTACCAGCATGAGGGTAAAGATGGTCAATCCTTCGCTAAACATGATGTTTTGTTAGTTTATGGTGATAAAAGAATGGTCAAACAACAGCTTTATTCTATCTTAATTTCTACCCGGCGGTTCTGGGCCCTTCCCTCCCGGGTATCGTTGGAGGCTTTGGGCTGGGAAGCGCCTTTGGAGTCAGTGATGATCTGGTCGGGACTCAGACCAAACTCTACGAAATACTGCTTCACCTGCTCGGCTCTACCCCTGCCGATGATGAGGTTTACCTCCGGCTCGCCTATGTTGTCGGTATGGCCGGTAATGCGCAGCTTCTTGTCGGGGTGCTGGTTGAGGTACTGAATGCTGCGGGTGATGTAGGCCCGCAGTTCGGGGTTCATGTTCAGCACAGTATTGTTGAAGGAAAAATACAGATCGCGGGCCGGTATGGGCACAGGCGCATCTGTCGTACTTTCCGCTATGGCATCTATCAGCCGTATATTGAGGCCGTTGAGCAGGGTATCCTGCTCATTGAGCAGCCCGGCTTCGGGCAGCAGCTCAAAACTTTTGATGATGCGTTTTTCATCTATGCCCCTTTGGACGAGCTGCCGCGCAATGAAGTCGGCGCGGGCCAGCCCCAGGTTGGTACTTTCGGAGCGGTTTTGTTCCGACTCGGCGTACAGGCCGGTAAGTTCGATGGCTTTGGTGGGGTCGGCTTTCAGCAGGCTGGCCAGGGAGTCCAGGGCGCGCCTGGCAGCAGGCGGCATATAAGCCTGGGCCGATGATTTGCCAAAATGCCAGCTGTCTTCAAAAGCCATCACCACCTCCTCGCCATAGCGTATGCGCAGGGGGCTGACATTGCCTACGGGCTCAGGTACAGACACGGGCGACAGCCTGGCCGGTTCGGCCTCATCAGCTTCAACTTCCGGCACGGGGGCAGCAGGTGCTGAAATGGAAGTATGGGTGCTCCCGCCTTTGTTGCACAGCTGCTTGACCTTACATACCCAAAACCAGGTGCCTCCTCCGAGCCAGCCCATGAGCAAAAACACCAAGATGGTAATGAGGAGTCGCATAGTTGCTAAGTTAAATATTGTGAATTAAGCGTTTTTCTTGAGACAAAAAACAGATGTTGACGTCACAATTTAGACAGGAAAAAAGCGGGTACAAATATATAGCCCTTGTAAAACCCCGGGGGCCATTTCATACATTTTTCCTGATGCTCAACAATTTAGATATTTTTTTGCAGAAAATGTAACCCACACTTTTTTTATTGGTTCAGGCATAAAGCAGCTCTGTAAAATTTTTTTATCTTTGCTCAAAAGCCAGGAGTCCCTTTATGAAATATACGCTAAAGTTTCTCCATCCTGCCGAACAACTCATCACTGTAGAGATTGAGACACATAGTCCCCGGGAAAATCCCCGCTTCTTTTTGCCCAAATGGCGCCCCGGGAGATATGAGCTGCAAAACTATGCCCAGTACATTGCGGATGTATCAGCTACCGATGACCAAAACCAGCCGCTGAAGGTGAGCAAATGCGAAACCCATGTCTGGGAAGTAGAAGCCCCAGAGGGCAGCCTGGTACGCCTCACCTACCATTATTACGCCAACCAGCCCGATGCCGGTGGCTCCTTTTTTGATGCGGATCAGATTTATGTCAATGGCATCAACCTCTTGATGTACCTCCCGGAGCTCATAGATGCCCCCTGCAGCCTGCGGCTGGAGCTTCCCGCCGATTACGAGCTGGCCATGCCCCTGCCATGCAAGGACGGGCATTACCTGGCCAGCGACTTCCACGAGTTGGTGGACAGCCCTTTCCTGGCAGGGCCCGACCTCATCCATCACCGCTTTGAGGTGGCCGGAATAGATACCCACCTGTGGTTTCAGGGGGTGTGCAGGCCCGACCTCAGCCGCATCCAACACGACATCTCCGCATATACCCGCGCCCAGATTGCCCTTTTTGGCGACTGCCCGGTAAATACCTACCACTACCTCATTCGCATGCTGCCCCACAGCTATCGCCACGGAGTGGAGCATCAGCAGTGCACCCTCATTGTGATGGGGCCCGGCTATGCCCTCATGCAGCCCGAAAAGTACCAGTCCTTTCTCGAAATTTGCTCACACGAGCTCTTTCATACCTGGAATGTGAAGTTCCTCCGGCCGGCCGATATGTGGCCCTACCGCTACGAAGGCGAAAACTACTCCCGCCTGCACTACATCACAGAGGGGGTAACCACCTATTACGGCGACCTGATGATCTGGAAAGCCGGCCTGTGGACCTGGGAGCAATGGGTGGAGCACATCAACGAAAACCTCAACTACCACTACCAGAAAGGCGGTAAGGACTTCGTTTCTCTGGAAGCGGCCAGCTTCAACAGCTGGACCGACGGCTACAATAAGCCCGGCACCCCCAACCGCAAAATCTCTTTTTACACCAAAGGCGCCCTGGTGGCCATGCTCATGGACGCCGAAATACGGCGATCCACCCAGGACCGCCATTCCCTGGATGATGTGCTCTTTGACATGTACCAGCACATTGCCAAAGCGGGCAGGGGCTATACGGCAGCCGACTTTGAAGCCTGCCTGGCCCGCTACAGCCCCCTGGACTGGCCGGCCTTTTTTGAGCAATACATAGCCGGTACTGCCAGCCTGGAGCCCCTGCTGGAGCAGCTGGGCGAGTACGTGGGGCTGGAGCTGTGCCAACTGCCGTTTCTGTCGCTGGCTGAAGCCAGGCTGGGCATGCGCTGTACCGTGGAAAATGGCCGTAGCACCATTGAGCACCTCATGCCCCACTGTCCGGCCCTGCGGGCCGGCATGAGCCTGGAAGACGAACTCGTGAGCATCAACGGCCTGAAAATATCCGACAACCTGGATGAGCTGCTGCTCATGCTGGAAGAAGAACCCCAATGGGAGTTTCATTACT
>RFHT01000506.1 GCA_003696835.1 Bacteroidota bacterium | reverse complement strand
GCAGGCGGCTGCGCCGCCTGCCCCGAAAAAGCTCCCCTCATTTTCAAGGAGGGGCTGGGGGTGGTTAACACAAGTCATTGAAAATGAGCAACTTACAACGGCAGATACTGCAATATCTGCCGGGTGAGCCGCCAAAAATCATCCAGACTATGGCAGGGCGTTCTTAAGTCATCGATTAAGGGCATTCAATTATCTAACATTCACACCAGGCTATACAACTTCCTCACCACCCACTCTACACCCAGCATGGTCAGAAGCAGGGCAATGATCCACCAAAACTCAAAAAAGTCGGTTTTTTGGCGCTTGAAGTCGGTAGTGGGCACCAGGGTGTTCAGCTCTTTGAGCCTGGTCGGCAGGCTGCCCAGCTCACGTGCATAGATAAATTCGCCGCCTGTGCGCAGGGCAATTTGCTCCATCAGGTCCTTGTTGGCCTGCAGGTTGAAATGCTCAATATTGGACTTACCAATGGAAAACTGCCCACGGTCGGTGCCTAAGGGGCGGCCATTTTTGCTGCCTTCGGCCGTATAGCTGTAAGTACCTTCGGTGAGGTTGTTGAGTTCGAGGAAATACTGCGCCTCGTCGATTTCATTGAGGTAGTAATCATTTACCTTGCCGTCGGGCGAGCGCAGGTTGAGGCGAATTTCTACGCCCGGTACGGGCTTGTAGCTGTCGTCGTACACCTGCCCCTTGAAAATGGTGGGCTCGCTGCCAGAAAAAAGTCGCTTGGAAGGCTCCACGATAAAGCGGCGCTGGTCGTCCTGCACCATCAGCCACTGCATGTTGTTGAACAACCACTCGTCAAAATAGTCGAAAGATTCCGTTTCTACATAGCTGTGGGCGCGCATACGCCAGAAATTTTCACCCAGAAAGACCATATTTTTCCTTCCCAGATGATTTTGCAGGGCATATACCGGGTAGTCCAGGGCAATGTTTTTGATTTTGGCGGTGGCAAACACCTGGGTAGTACTTTTGGCTTCCCAGTTGGAGCGGTTGCGGAAAATGGGCGGGGCATTGTTGGCCCATTGAATCCAGTCATCGGGGAAGGTGTAGGTAGAATGCTGGCGGTATTCGGGCGAAAAATTGAGAATCACCTCCTCCGAGCGCAGGTTGAAGCCCTTGGGCGTAAGGCCCATGTACTCGTACAGGGGCTGCATCTGGCGCAGGTCGGTAAATTTTCCCACAAAAAACATCACGGGTACTTTTCGCTCTTTGATTTCTTCGGCTATTTGCAGCAGCATGTTGCGGTCGGCAGAGGTAGTGGGAAAATTGTGCAGGATAAAGAGGTCGAAGTCGCTGAGGTTGTAGTTGGCAGGGCTTTCGTAGTACCTGCCCGGTGCCCGCAGCAGAAAAGGCTGCAATTCGTAGCGTTCGTCGCGCTGCATGGCCTTGACCAGGGCGCCCACATCCGGGTGGGGCGAGCCGCCAAACAGGGCCACTTTCAGGCGGTTTTCCATCACATTCACAAACAGCTTGCGGCTGTTGTTGCGGTAGGTAATTTCGTTTTGCAGCCTGCTCACCCGTACTTCGTACTGCTGCAGGCCCACCGTTTCGGGCTTGATGAGGAAACTTACTTCGCCCTGGGGCAGGTTATTGGTGAGGCGCAGCTGGCGGCTTTCCAGCACCTTTTCGGTAGAGCGCAGGCTCACGCTGAGGGTTGCCTGTTCGTAGCCGTTCATCTGCACCTTTACCCGTATGGGCATTTCATTGTTGAGGTAGGCAATTTCATTGAACAATACCTCCTTGATTTTCACATCGCGCTGAGGCGTGGTATCGCCCACCAGCACAGTATATACCGGCTGGCGAAGGCCCTCAATGCTGTATATGGGATTGGTACCTGCCGTGCTGATGCCGTCGCTGATGAGCACAACTGCCCCCAGGTTCTGGTTTTGGTAGAGGCGCTGGACGTCTTGTATGGCTTTGGCAATATCGGTGCCGGTTTGGTCAAATGTGAGGGAGTCGGGCTGCAGGCCATGCCGTAGCTCCGGGCCAAAGCCATAGAGGTCCAGCTGGTATTCATCCGGATTAAAAGCCTGCACAAATTCACTCAGCAGTTGGGGGTACTCCTGGCGCACAAAGTTGGAGTCTTTGTGAATGAGCATGCTCTCCGACTCGTCCTGCAGCAGGGCGATAATGGGCGGGTAGGAAACCTTGCTCATGGTGGTAATCACCGGCTGAAGCAACAACAGCCCTACTATGCACAGTACCAGGAAGCGGAAAGCCGAGAGCATCCAGCGCACCCTGGTGGGCAGCATGTCCCGGGTACCCCGGTACATCCAGTAAGCAAACCCAAGTGCAAGGAGAACAATGAGAATAATATAATAAGGAGAAGCCGTGAATGATAATGTCATGTGAGCAAATTAATCAGGCATTTTTCGCCAAAGCAGCCGGTATATGTTAGCTAACGAAAAAGCAGGGCTAAAGGTAGAAAAAAAAGGTCAATTCAAAAACGCGGCTTTTGTACCCTTATTACGATCTTCTCATAAAGATGTTGGCCTCTTTGGGGGGAGGGCGTACAGCCCGGGCCTGTGCAGGCCTGGGTTACAGCATGCCTCCGTCCACATTGAGCACCTGGCCGGTGATGTAGCGGCTCATGTCGGAGGCCAGGAAAACACAGAGGTCGGCTACCTCCTCAGGCTGGCCGGGGCGTTTGAGGGGGATGCCCTCCAGCCAGGCGTTAAGTTCTTTTTCGGGCAGCTCAGCCGTCATTTCAGTTTGTATAAATCCCGGTGCCACTACGTTTGCGCGTATGTTGCGCGAGCCCACCTCTTTGGCCACCGACTTGGTAAAGCCAATGATGCCCGCCTTGGAGGCGGCGTAGTTGGCCTGGCCGGCATTGCCCTGTATGCCCACCACCGAGCTGATGTTGATAAAGCAGCCGCTACGCTGCTTGAGCATGGGCCTCAGGGCGGCCTTGGTGGTGTAAAATACGCTGTTGAGATTGGTTTGTATCACTTTGTTCCATTGCTCCTCGTTCATTCTCAGCAGCAAATTGTCCTGGGTAATGCCTGCGTTGTTGACGATTACATCGATTTTTTTGTGTGTGGTCAATATGTCATCCACCAGTTTCTGAATGGCCTCAAAGTCGGCGGCGTCGGCCTGTACAGCCTGGCAGGAGCCCAGTTGGTTGAGTTCGGCTTCCAGGGCTTTGGCCTGTTCGGCAGAAGAGCGGTAGGTAAATACCACGGTGGCTCCCTGCTCTACAAATTTGCGGGCAATGGCTTTGCCTATGCCCCTGCTGGCGCCAGTTACCAGTGCTATTTTTCCTTCAAGTAGTTTCATAGTAGCGGTAAATAAAATTTGGGGCAAAGATAGCAGTTTGCGCAGGAAATGGAAGGGCCAATCAAAATAAAGCCGGAAAGGGGGCAGCAAAGGAGGGCGGGCGGAGAAGAGAAAACTGAAAAACAAGAAAGAGAGACAAGTTGTCTCTCTCTCATCAGGCGGCTAAAATTAAGGAGAACTCAATACTCGCGATTCCTCGCAAGCACAGTCAGAAAATCCTTTGTTCAGTTGGCACATATTATTGTGCTCAGGTCCATGTGTGTCAGCCTCTGATGATGCGGCCTGCAAAGCTTGCTTCCGCATATTCATGTTGACCAACAACACTTAATCAACGCGATGAAAAAGGGATTATTTTATCTTTCGGAGAAAAAAAACGACAGATCATATATTTCCGGCAAAAATATGCTTAGCGCACGCCAAAGAGGGTGAGATTGAGGTTGCCGGGCTTATCCATGTACAAATGCAAGGGAAAGGCATAGCTGTCGGTATTGCCCCAGGCCCATTTGCGGCCCAACCACAAGCCGTCCTCTACCTGGGCTTCATCGTCTTCGTTGAACTCAGTCTGGTGGTAGTCGTCTTCCCCGTAGATGCGCACCAGCCGTTCTACAATCTCCCTCAGCGTTTGAATGAGCAAGGTGGGGGTATAGGTATTGCAAAAAAGGATGTTTTTGGAGCCATCCGGGAAAAGGTGTATGTGCATTTTGTTGAAGACTTCCAGCTCGGCAAAGCCGGCATACTGCTCATAGATCTGGTAGGTAAGGCCCTGGGCGTTGCTGCCATCTCCAATTTGCTTGCAGGTTTCGTTGGGCAGCGCCTTGAGGTCCATATTGAAGAGCTTGAGCACGGCCTCGCTGGGGCGGTGGCCGTTGATGCGGGCGTGGAATATTTTGGAGGGGTCGGGCTCCAACCTCAGGTTTAGCGGCCGGGGAGGATCCCACTGGTAGGCCACGCCCCTTACGCCATCCACTTCCAGGGCCACAGGCGCAGAGCTGATTTCCACCACAGTCGTTTCTCCATCTTTCACCAGGTAAATATACACATCCGAATGCGGTAACTGTTCGAGCAGCTTAGGGGTAAGATCGGCATATTCGGCATCGTAGAGGTACAACCCTTTGAGGTACTTCAGCCCCCTCAAAAACCGCAGGTCCACGCCCTTGTAATCGTACAAATACAAGCGGCTGATGTCCTTGAGTTCCCAGGGCCGTATATCGGCCAGGGGGCGCTTTTCAGGGTTGAGCAGGGTGCGATAATACCCCCTCAGCTGCGAAAACTCGTTTTCGTATGCTTTCCAGCAAAATTCGTGGTAGCAGATCGCCGCCATGCTGAGGCCTTTAAACTCAATATCGGGGATGGAGTCCTGCAAAAAGAAGCTTTTCCAGGCTACCAGATAGCCCACAAAAGAGGGGTGCACAAAGAAAAAATAACCATCGGGGTGTACGTCCAGGGGCGAATTCTCCCAGGGTTCTACTTCTATGCCTATATTTTTCTGGTACACCACCAGGGTTTGCTCCGGAATCCACAACCCTTCGCGCTCCTCCCAGTTGGCGTACATGTCCCAGGCCAGCTCTACAAACAGCTGATGCAGCCGTTTGCGGTACTCCAGGGGGTTGCTTCCCCTGGGCGGCTGGGCGGCGATCCACTTTTGGAAGAGGGCCGTATAAACCTCATTGATGTGGGTATATTGATGTTCTTTTTTCTCCAGAATATACCCGATGTAATTTAAAAACAGCGGCCTGCTAAATAAATACGGCATGCTGGCATGCAGCGCCTGTGCCTTGAGGCGCTTTTTGATTTCAAACAGGGAAAGCCGTTTTTTGAGGTAGGTAAATACATCGGTTTCGTCGAAGGGGTCGATGTATATTTTGCCCATGAGCTGGTAGCTGTCCTCTCCCACAAAGGAAATGGGCTTGGACTCCTTGGGGCGCTCTACTTCCTGAGGCAGAAAGCCCGTGCGGCAGCTAATGAGCACCCGGGCAAAATTGCGGGTATGCCAGATGAGCTTGTCCATGTACAGCCGGTAGTCCCGTATGGCTTCGGGCACTTCGTCCAGCCCGTCGAGCAGCAACACCGTCTGGTCGGGCTGGGGGCATTGTTCGATGGTCTGAAAGGCAGCCGCATGGTTGAGTACGACCAGCTTAATTTTAAAATCTTTTTTGAGCAACTGATAGCGGTACTGCCAGAACAGGTTGATGAAAAAGCTGGTTTTCCCCATGCCGGGGCGGCTGAGGATCATATAATAATTAAACTCAAAGTGTTTGCGGTTAAACACTTCCTCCACAAAATACCGGATGAGATTTTGCCTTACCTGCTCGCCATCTTCGGTGGACTTGAAGCGGGCAGCCACGTAGCTGGCAATGGCTTTGTTGATTTGGTTGGGGGTGAAAAAGGGGTACAAATGCCTCGAAAGGCGTGCCAGGAGTATTTTTCTTCTGATAAACCTCAAACTTTGGACGAGAAATACCAGCAGCATAAGCGCAGCCAGTGACCATAGTAAATAAGGTAACCAACTGAGTGTGATGAGCAAGTTGAGGTGTGAAAGGATTTCTAGCACGTTTGCCATTTTGATGGCTTCGATCGGTTAGAGGCAAGGAAAATACACAGCATTAACGACCGTCCATTATTCAAATTATATATCTATCGGACTTTGCTGAGTTCCCATCCAAAAATGCCGGCTGCAATGGCCACATTCAGGGACTCAGCTCCTCCCGTACCGGGAATAGTAACAAAATTTATGCCTGAGCGGCTTGCCAGGCTTTGAGAAAGGCCCCGGGCCTCATTGCCCAGCACCACAAAGTCGTCTTTTCCAAAGGAAGCCTCGCCCAGGGGCAGGCCCTGCATGCCGGCCAGCCATACCCGCTGGCCAGCCGACCGGATGAGTTCCTCAAAAGCCTCCACATACACCATGTGCACCCGGAAGATGCTGCCCATGCTGCTGCGCAGGCATTTGGGGTTGAGCACATCCACAGTGCCCATGCTGCATATAACACTGCGCAGCCCAAACCAGTCGGCCGTACGGATGATGGTGCCCAGGTTGCCGGGATCCTGTATGCGGTCCAGCATAAAGCCCGGCCCCTGCAGGCGGGCTACCTCCAGGCTGGCGCAGCGTTCAAAGGCATGAGGTGGCACACACACAACCGCCAGCACCCCCTCGGCATGGGCCTGGGTGCTGAGCTGCCGGTAGGCAGCCGCCCCAGCTACATAGCGCCGCTCCGGCGCCACTCCCTCCAGCCCCTGCAGGGGCATAAGGTCCTGATCTTCACGCACCACCAGCGCCTCTATGGGCCAGCCCGATTGGTACGCTTCTTGAACCATCTTTTTGCCTTCTACCACAAACATGCGGTGCTGATACCTGTACTTTTTTAGGTGAAGCGAGGCAAAAAGTTTTAACTTTGCTTTGGAAAGCATCCTCATGCCCGTAAATCTACAAAAATATGTAGCACTATTGCTCCTCTTTTATGGCCTCCTCAGCAGTTGGGGGTGCCACTCCACCCGCTATCTGGAGCAGGGGCAATACCTGCTGCAAAGCCAGCCGCAGGTGAAAAGCGAGGGCAAAATCAAAAAATCTGAACTGCAGGCCGCCATCCGCATCAAACCCAACCGCAAGATCCTCTTCCGCCGCACTTTTCTGCACATCTACAATTTTGGCATCAGCCTGCAGCGGGATTCCTCCTTTGTCAAAAGGCAATTGCTCAAATTGCCCAAGCTGAAACGGGCCTTCGATAAGACCACCAATTGGTTCATACACGAATTGGGTGAGCCGCCCGTCATCCTGGACCTCGAAGCCATCCGACGAGATAGCGCCAACCTGTACAACACCTGTTTTGCCCTGGGCTACCTGCGCCCGCAGGTGCACTACCACATCGATACCCTCATGAAGAGCTGGGCCCACCAGCGCGCCCGCCTTACCTTTGAGGTTAAAGAAGGTAAACCCTTCAAAATCAGCCAACTCACCTACGACATACCCGATGCCAGCCTGCTGCAAGCCTACGGCGTGGAGCGCAGCCACCTCAGGGTGGGCCTCAACTACAGCCACGAACTCTTTACCCGTGAGCGGGTACGGGCCACCCAGGCCCTGCGCGATGCGGGCTATTTCACTTTTTCCCAAAAGATGATCCGCTTTGAAGTAGATACCACCCTGGCCGTAGCAGCCGACAGCCTGGACTACGTGCCTACGGGCGTAGCCGTGGTGGTGGATGAAATTCCGCCCCGCTTTACCGTCAGGCGTATCGTCATCAGCATGAAGGCGCCCTCAGATGCCGTTGACCTGCGCGAAGCCTTCAAGGATACCCTGAGGGGGGCAGCCCTCTCCGCCGAAAGGAGAGCCATGCTGCGCATCAGCCAGAAAAAGCTGCACGACAGCCTGGCCATCACCTTTGTGGTTACCAGCACCATCATACGGGAAATCAACTACAACTTTATCGGCAGGCGGGTACACCTACGCGAAGGGGAGCTGTATTCCCTCTCAGCGGCCCAGCTCACCCACAGGCGTCTTCAGGAGTTGGGCATGTTTCAGTATGCCATGATCAATTATGAAATTGTGGACAGCGACGCCCTGGATGTGTACATCAATATGCAGCTGGCCGCACATTACCAGGTAAAAGCGGGTTTTGAAGCATTTACCGACCAGGTAACCACCGGCACCAACCTGCCCAGTGTAGGGGCCAACTTTACCCTGCGCAACAAAAACACCCTGGGACAGTCCGAGTTGCTGGACTGGAATGCAGGCGGAAATGTGGGCTTTTACGCCCCGGAAGAAGAAAGCGGCCAGCTGAGCAACATCTTTTACGAGTTTGGTACCAGCCTCAATATGTACATTCCCCGCCTGCTGATTCCGGTATTTGGCAACAGAAATAGCGGACAGTTCAGCCCTTCTACTTCCCTCAACGCCTCCTTTCGCCTGGAAAACCTGCGGGAATACAATCGCCTCAGCACCGGAGCCAAACTCACCTACAAGTGGTTTCACAATTCTCTTTCCAGAAAAACCTTCAGCCAGTTTACCCCTGTCTCCCTGGATTTTATCCGTATTGCCCAAATTGATTCTGCTTTCCAAAAAAACATCATCGACAAACTGCCCCTCACCTTTCAGCGCGATTACCAGCCGCGCTTCAGCTCCCGCCTGGCCTACAGCTTTACCCACAGCAACTATCAAAGTACCCGCCTGATCCCGACCTATTTTTTCAGGTTGAATGCCGAAATCGGGGGCAATCTTCCCCAGCTCATCGACCGCTTCACCCAGGGGCGGGGCGGAGACCAGTCAGCCAGCGACAACAAGCTGTTTGACCGCTTTTTTTATGCCCAGTATGCCAAGCTTTCGGTGGAAGGAAAATACTACAAACCGCTTACAGAGGGCTCTGAGCTGGTGCTCAGGGCCATAGCCGGCTACTCACGGGCCTATGGCAGCACCCTGGTGGTACCCCAGGAGAGTCGCTTTTTCAGTGGCGGCACCAACTCCATGCGGGGCTGGCAGTCCAACACCCTGGGGCCGGGCCGGGCAAGCCTGTCCGACTTTACCAATGAAACGGGTATCAATGCCAGCCTGGCAGCACCTGGAGGGGAAATTCTGCTGGAACTGAACGCCGAGCTGCGCTTCGACCTCATTTCCTATCTGGAAATGGCCCTCTTTACCGATGTGGGTAATGTGTGGTTTAACAAGACCAGGGCCCAAAAAGCCAATATTTCTGAGGCCAGTGTGTTTAGTGGAAAAAACCTGGTGCCCGGATGGGACGCCGGCCTGGGCTTCCGCTTCGACTTCTCCTTTCTCGTGCTGCGTTTCGACATCGGGCAGCAGTTGTATGCCCCCGACAGGGGGTGGGTCATCAACCGGCTCTTCAACGAGCCGCTGCTGCGCAGTACCCAGATCAACCTGGGCATAGGCTACCCATTTTAATCAAAACACATCGGCCAGCACACAGGCCAGCTTAAACAGCTGTTTTTCTCCACTTTGCTGATTGGTCACCTCAAACAACACCACATAAATCCCCACATCTGCTTTGGTGTTTTTCTCGTCGCGTCCATCCCAGAAAAAACTGCCCGCCTGTGGGCTTAACAGGGTATTTTGGCGCAGCTGACGTATGGGCCTGCCATGGCTGTCAAAAATGGTGATGCGGGCATTGGCCCCGGGAAAATCAAAATCATAGTTGATGGTCAGTACATCATCCACCCCATCTCCGTTTGGAGAGAAGCTCTGCTTTTCCAGGCTTACGGCCGAAGGTCCCGAAACGGGTTCCAGGCTCTGTGAGTTTTCATAGCCAGGCGTGGCGTAGTGTACGGTGCTGGCCGCTGAGTGCCAGTTGTCGGGGTTTTGCGTGGGGGCCTCCAGTGAAATGCGCTCCAGGGATACCCCGTTTACATCATCCAGGGTAGGAAAATGATAATCGTCCAGGTAGGAAAAAAAGTCCAGCGTATCCTGCAGGCCGCCGTTAGAGTAGGTAAACAGGAGGCAACTGCCTTCGGTATCGGGGAAGGAAGGCAGGTCGTCCACCTCAAAGAGGGCAGCATGCGAGGGGGGCAAGTACAACTGGCGCTGCACCAGGGTATCTTCCGTCAGGCACAGCAGTTCTCCGGGCAGCAAAAAGAGGGGCAAAGCCGTGATGGGCTTGCCGTTGAAGCCAGCCGGGTCCAGTACCAGCTCGTCGTTGCCGATGTAAATCTGACTGAGGTCCAGCACGTTTTGCGACGCATTGTATATTTCCACAAAATCGGCCCCACCTGAGTAGGGGTTAAACAGGATTTCGTTGATGCGCACCTCGCCTGCCCGGGGTGTTTGGGGAATGCCCAGCCCCCGCCTGCCCGAAATGGCGTTGCCGGCACAATCTTCCAGCTCCGAAAAACTGAGCTCATATACCTGCCCCTGCTGCAAAGGCGTACTGAGCAGCAACTGCACAGCCGTAAATGTGGGCGGTACGGGAAAAGCCAGAAAGGGCTGCCCGATGCCCCCATTGAGGGTATAGCGCCCGGCATCGGAAATGCTGCCCTCATCCATCTGCTCACTGAAAAAGAGGGTAATGGTTTCGCTCTCCACCAGTATGCCATTGATGGCGGGTGGCTGATTGTCCACAAAGGTGCCCGCTATGCTGTTGGCGCGGCCGGGGGTGCCGCCCGTAGCATCCACTGAGGCCCCCCAGTTGCCGGCCTGGTTGCAGTTGACAAAGTCGGGGTCAATTTTTTCCAGCGTCCACCCCCCCTGCTCTTTGCTGGCATTGCGAAACCAGCTTCTGTGGTAAAACAGGTAGTCCATGGGCAGCCCCAGCTCATTGCGCAGGTAAAGGGTATCGGTGGTATTGCCCAGGGAAGGGAAGGTACTGCTGGCAATCACTTTGCCAAAAGGCCGGAAGTCAGCCGCATCTTGTTCATGACACAAAATGGCATATTCGCCAGGCATGAGGGTAGCTGCGCCCCACTGGGCACTTTGCCTGCCGTCGCTCAAGGACCAGCCCGACATGTCCAGCACCTTGGCGGTGCGGTTGACCACTTCCACAAACTCGGCTTCGGGCAGGGCAAGCTGGGGGTCGGGATCGGGAAAAATTTCATTGATGACTATCTCGAAGGCTGTCGCTGGCAGGCCCTGCACAAAGCTGGCCTGCAACACATCCCCGGGCAGGTTCTGGCTGCAGTCGGCTACCCGGTCCACGGCCAGGCTATATATGATGCCTGGCTGTACCGGCTGCGAAAGCGTGAGGATGACGCATTCAAAATCAGGCGCCACAGCTTCGGCCGCAAGCGGACTACCCAAGCCCTGGTCAATGCTGTAGTGGGCAGGCTCCTCCAGGCTTGCGGGGTCCATGCTTTCATCAAAACACAGCTGTAGGTGGGTTTCATCCAGCACTTCCACACCCAGCAAAGCAGGGGGTTGGGTGTCGGCAGCCATAGAAAACACGCTATTGACCTTGCCCGGCGTGCCGCCCGAAGGCGAGACCGAGGCGGTCCAGTTGGTTTTGGCCGGGCACAACAACTGCTCCGGGTTGATGAGCTCCAGGGCATAGCCCCCCTGGGCTTTAGTCG
>RFHT01000505.1 GCA_003696835.1 Bacteroidota bacterium | reverse complement strand
CATTTACTTCTCCCGTTAGTTTTATCATCTTTTCGTAACTTCCATCATTTCGATAAATATTAATTCTCTTATTACCTCGATCAAGTACATAGTACTTTGAATTTTGAAAAACGAATGATGCTGGGTTTATCATTTCGCCAGGTCCTCTTCCATTTTTTCCAATAATTTTATCAAGCTCAAATTCATTGGTCAGCTTTAATAGCCTGTGACCTGTATAATCAGCAATCGTAAGTCCGGAATCACTTGCTTGAAGCGAATAAGAAACCCGCAAATAAATGCTATCCTCCCAACTTTCAATCGCCTTTTCAGGGGTTATGGCAATAAAATTAGTTTCTTTTTGTTCTCTTTGGCAGGATGGTACTAAGATGCATGAGAACAACATAATAACCAAAGTTATTTCTTTTTTTATACGTATATTCATAATTATTAAATAAAAGTATCCCAGGATTAATTTAATCCCGGGAATAAAGATTAAGTGTCCATTATCTCAGTATAAGCTGTCTGCTGCTACCTGCATTCTGCGATGTCATAGGCTTACGCTGCCCCCTTTACTGATGGCCCAGCACCGGATGGGGCTTGTAAGGCGCTTCCAGGGTTTGGATTTCTTCTTCAGTAAGGCTTACCTCTACCGCTTTGACGGCATCTTCGAGGTGCTCGAGTTTGGAGGTGCCTACGATGGGCGCCGCCACATTGGGGCGTTGCAGCAGCCAGGCCAGGGCTACCTGTGCACGGCTGATGCCCTTGTTACGGGCTACTTTTTCCACCGCATCGGCCACGTCAAAGTCGCTGTCGTGGTAGTACAGCTTTTCGTTAAAGGTATCGGTTTTGGCACGCAGGGTGTTGCTGCCCTGGCGGGTGCGGCTACCCGTGAGTACGCCGCGGGCCAGGGGGCTCCAGGGAATGAGGCCTACGCCCTCGGCTTCGCATAGGGGGTTCATTTCCCGCTCCTCCTCCCGGTAAATGAGGTTGTAGTGGTTTTGCATGGAAATGAAGCGCGACCAGCCGTGCAGCTCGGCCAGGTACAGGGATTTGCAAAACTGCCAGGCATACATGCTCGATGCCCCTATGTAGCGCACCTTACCGGCCTTGACCACATCGTGCAGGGCTTCGAGGGTTTCCTCTATGGGGGTTTCGTAATCCCAGCGGTGAATCTGGTAGAGGTCGATGTAGTCGGTGCGCAGGCGGCGCAGGGAAGCATCCACCTGGTCCATGATGTGCTTGCGCGACAAGCCGCCCCCGTTGGGGTGGTTGCGTATTTTGAAATATACCTTGGTGGCAATCACCACCTCGTCACGCTGGGCAAACTTTTTCAGGGCCCTGCCCGTCATCTTTTCGCTCTCCCCCAATGAATACATGTTGGCGGTGTCGAAAAAATTGATGCCCAGCTCCAGGGCCCTTTTTACGTGCTCATAGCAGGTGTCTTTGTCCTTCACCCATTCGCGCCATTCGGTGGAGCCATAGGTCATCATGCCCAGGCAAATGCGCGAAACCTTTAAGCCGGAAGTTCCTAATCGGGTATATTGCATATTGATTGGTTGAAAACCCTACAATATACAGGATTTTTGAAAAAGAAGGACAACTTTTTCGCACTTCCGCCCGGGGTCCCCTGCCACCTAGAGGTTGCCTCGAAGGGCCTGCTCCCGTTCCAGGGCTTCAAACAAGGCCTTGAAGTTGCCTTTGCCAAAGGAAGTGGCACCTTTGCGCTGAATGATTTCGAAAAACATGGTAGGCCTGGGTTGAACAGCGCGGGTAAAAATTTGCAACAAATACCCCTCGTCATCGCGGTCCACCAGTATGCCCAGCTCTCTGAGCTCGTTCATATCTTCGTCTATTTTGCCCACACGCTCCTCCAGCGCATCGTAGTAACTGCCTGGTACCTGCAGAAACTCCACGCCCCGGCTGCGCAATGCGCGTACCGTCTGGATGATGTTGTCGGTGGCCACGGCCAGGTGCTGCACCCCTTCTCCCTCGTAAAACTCCAGGTATTCTTCTACCTGCGACTTCTTGAGTCCAGGGGCAGGCTCGTTGATGGGAAACTTGATGCGCCCGTTGCCATTGCTCATCACCTTGCTCATCAGCGCTGAGTATTCGGTGGAAATATCCTTGTCGTCAAATGACAGAATCTGTTTAAATCCCAGCACCTCCTCATAGTATTTAACCCACTTGTTCATATAGCCAAGGCGCACATTGCCCACTATATGGTCCACGTACTTCAAGCCTACGGGCTCAGGCCGGTAGGCAGGCTCCCACTTTTGATAGCCAGGCAGAAAAATCCCCCGGTAATCTTTGCGCTCTACAAACAGGTGCACCACCTCGCCAAAGGTATAAATGCCCGAAAGTACTACCTTGCCGTGCTCATCCTCTTCCACACGGGGTTCCATATAAGGACGGGCGCCCCGTTTTACGGCTTCGCGGTAAGCATAGTCTGCATCTTCTACCCATAGTGCCGCTACCTTTACCCCATCGCCGTGCTGGTCGATGTGCCGCCCCACGTCGGTACCGCTCCTCAGGGGCGAGGTAAGCACCAGACGGATTTTTCCCTGCTGCAGCACATAGGAAGCAAGCTCTCTGCTGCCAGTTTCCAGGCCCTTATACGCCAGCGGCTGAAACCCAAAGGCTGTTTGATAATAATGGGCCGCCTGGCGGGCATTACTTACATACAATTCTACGTGATCCGTCCCCAGTATCGGCATGAAGTCTGCCTGCCGGGCAGCGGGATCGGAAGGCTGTGGATGTGAGATAGGTGAGATCATGGCGTTAGTTTTTATATACGTATTATTAGTACAACAACTTTTATTACACAAATATATGGGGTTTGCCCAAAAAAATCAAGGGAATTTTTTTGTATTTTCCGCCCCGAATTGAACAAGAACTATGATCGACAAAGAACAAAAGCGGGCATATAGAGAGGAACTTTTTCGCCATCTGGACGGAATCGTCACGGCACCAACGGCCCACGTACTATGGAAAAAGGGCGTATGGGAAGCCCTTTTGAGCCGGGGGCGCAGCCATGTGGGTGACCTGAGTGAGGACTTTGGCGCCAACGAGGGCTACCTGAATGTGGCCCTGCGGGTACTGGCCTCCCAGGGATGGCTGAACTACGAGCTGGACAACCAACGGGACGAGGTGTATGTTTCCCCCAACTCCTGCAGCAGGCCGGCCTTTGAGCATTTGTTTTTGTACGACGAGGTGGTGGAGTTGATGAAATTCAGTGGCAAATTTCACCCCCGCAAGTTTGAGCTGGAGCCATTTGAAAAAATGGAAAAAATTTACCGCAAGTACTACGAGCAATACCACATCCAGTTTTCAGCTGAAGCCGAAACCTGCCGGGTACAGAAGCAAATGCTCAAACACGTGGAAGGCGTGCTGGCCGGTCCCACCATCGTGTTACTGGGCATGAGCGGTATGTTTCACAAATACTTCATGGAAGCTTCCTTCAGGCCGGAGGAATTTCACAAGGATTCGGTCAGTTTTGGCAAAATGCTGGACTTTTTTGCGTTTCTGGGATGGTTTGAAAAGAAAAACTCTACCTTCCGCTTTACCGAGAAAGGTTTATTTTTTGCCAAGCGTGCCAGCGCTTATGGGGTAACCGTTTCATACCTGCCCACCCTGCGCAACCTGGAGGAGCTCATATTTGGGGACCCCAACGCCCTGCGTGATGTGGCTCCCGGAGAGCCGGAGAAGCACGTGGACCGGGAAATGAATGTATGGGGCAGCGGCGGGGCGCATGCCTCTTATTTCCGGCAGATAGATGAAATTGTGGTGGATTTATTTAACAAACCCATAGAAGAGCAGCCACGGGGCATTCTGGACATGGGCTGTGGCAATGGCGCCTTTCTCATTCACCTGTTTGATGTAATAGAAAAACGTACCCTGAGGGGAGAAATGCTGGAAGAGCACCCCCTCTTTCTGGTAGGAGTGGATTACAATGAAGCGGCCCTGAAGGCGACGAGAAAGAACCTCATTCAGGCCGATATTTGGGCCAAAGTAATTTGGGGCGACATAGGCAAGCCCGAGGTGATTGCCCGCGACCTCAAAGAAGACTACAACATCGAGCTGGGGAATTTGCTGAATGTGCGCACTTTTCTGGACCACAACCGGATTTGGGAGGAACCTCCCGGCATAACCAAAATGGGGGTGGGCACCTCCACCGGTGCGTTTGCATACCGCGGCAAAAGACTGAACAACTATTTGGTGGAGCAAAACCTCAGGATGCATTTTGCCAAGTGGAAGCCTTTTGTGGAAAAATTTGGGCTGCTGGTCATTGAGCTACATACCCTGCCGCCTGCCCTCACGGCGGCGCATCTGGGAGAAACCGCTGCTACTGCTTATGATGCCACACATGGCTACTCCGACCAGTACATACTTGAAATAGAGGTGTTTCACCGCATGGCCAAAGAAGCTGGGCTGCATCTCAATCCCAGGTATTTTGCCAAATTCCCCAATTCTGAACTGGCCACCATCAGCATCAATTTTTTCACCGGATCAACCATCTGAATGCCTTTATGTCCGATCTATCTCAGCGGAAGCTCCTCATTGCCAATCGAGGCGAAATTGCCATGCGCATCGCCCGCTCGGCCCGTACGCTGGGCCTGACAGTGTATGGTCTCTACGCCCGGGACGAAGCCCGGGCGCCCCACCTGCGCAGCATGCATCATGGCCTGGCCCTGAGCGGAGAGGGCCCGGCAGCCTACCTGAATGCAGAGGAAATCCTGCACCTGGCCCTGGAGCACGGTATTGACCTCATTCATCCCGGCTACGGCTTTTTGAGTGAACAGGCCACTTTTGCGCGCCAGTGCAGCGAAAAAGGCCTGACCTTCGTCGGGCCTTCGGCCCGGCTGCTGGAGGTGCTGGGCGACAAAATTTCGGCCAGGGAGGTGGCCATTGCCTGCGACCTGCCCACCCTGCCCGGCAGCCTGGAGCAGGTCAGCCTGGAGCAGGCTCGCGAATTTTTTCGCAACCTGCCTGCGGGTACCGGCATGATGCTCAAGCCCCGGGCAGGCGGGGGAGGCAGGGGCATACGGGTGGTGCATTCGGAGGAAGAACTGGAAGCTGCCTACCGGGCATGCCAGTCGGAGGCCAGGCGAAATTTTGGTACCGAAGGCCTGTACGTGGAAATGCTGCTTCCCCATCCCCGCCACATTGAGCTACAACTCATAGGCGACCAGCAGGGCCAGCTCATGGCCCTGGGTTTCAGAGATTGCAGCATACAAAGACGCTACCAAAAGCTGGTTGAAATCACGCCTCCGCCCGGCCTTTCAGCTGAGTTGCTGGACCAGATCGCACAGGCAACCCTCAAGATGGCCCGCAAGCTGAAATACCACAATCTGGGCACCTTTGAGTTCCTGCTGGCTTGGCCGGAGCAGGGGCAAAGCCCTTCCTGGTTTTTTATGGAAGCCAATCCCCGCCTGCAGGTGGAGCACACCATCACCGAAGCAGTGTATGGCATTGACCTGGTACGGGTACAGTTGCTCGAAAGCCTGGGCTATTCGCTGCAGCAGGCAGGCCTGGACCCCACTACTGCTCCCCGCCCCCACGGCTATGCCATTCAGTGCCGCATCAATGCCGAGCAGTTGAAGCAGGATGGCAGCCTGCTGCCTGCCAGTGGTAGCATCACGAACTTTGAGCTGCCCGCAGGGCCCGGCCTGCGGGTGGACCACGCCCTGCAAGCTGGCCTGCCCTTCAACTCCCGCTACGACTCCCTGCTGGCCAAACTCATCGCCCACGTACCGCAGGGCTCATTTTCTGAAGCGGTGCACCTCATGCAGCATGCCCTGGCCGAAACCCGCATTTCCGGCATCAGCCACAACCTTCCCCTACTGCGAAACTTGCTGGCTCATCCCCTGTTTGAAGCGGCAAAATTTGATACCGCCTTTCTTTCCCGGCATGCGGCGGCACTCATTCAGCCTCTTCCTGCTGAAGGTGAGCAGGAGCAGGCAGTTCCTATCTCCTCTCCGGAAATAGCTGCTCCCCCTGTTCCCGAAGGTATGGCCGGGGTATATATTCCCATCACGGCCACCATTCTCAACATCTACCCCTCGGTTGGCCAGCGGGTGGCAGCCGGGCAGGAGTTGGCGGTGGTGGAGGCCATGAAGATGGAATCAGTCATAGTGGCCGAGGTAGCAGGGGTGGTGGTGGACATCTTCCGGCAAGTTGGCGATGTAGCCGGGGCGGGCAGCCTGCTCATGCTTATAGAGCCGGATGAAAACGCCGGGGAAGCTCAGGCCCGTGAGCAAGCCCCTGAGCTGGATGCAGTACGCAGAGATCTGGAGGAATTGCGGAAGCGAAAAGCCTATTTGTATGATCAGAACCGGCCCGAAGCTGTGGCCAAAAGGCGAAAACACGGGCAGTACACCGCCCGGGAAAACATTGCGGCTCTGTGCGATGCAGATTCTTTTGTGGAATACGGCAGCCTGGCCATTGCCGCCCAGCGCAAGCGCCGGGAGCTGGAAGACCTCATGCGCAACACCCCGGCCGATGGCCTCATTACGGGCTTTGGCAGCATCAATGGAGAATTGTTTGGCCAGCTGCAAAAATGCCTGGTTATGGCGTATGATTTTACGGTGCTGGCGGGCACCCAGGGTACCTTCAACCACCTCAAAATCGACCGCATGCTACAGCTGGCCAACCAGTGGAAAACGCCTGTGGTTATTTTTGCCGAAGGGGGCGGCGGAAGGCCGGGCGATGTGGATTTTCCCATTATTGCAGGGCTCAACATCATGACCTGGCACAGCTTTTCCCGCCTCCGGGGGGTGGTGCCTCGTCTGAGCATTGTGTCGCGTTACTGCTTTGCGGGCAATGCCGCCCTGGCTGGCTGTGCCGATGTGATCATCGCAACGGAAAATGTATCCCTGGGCATGGGCGGGCCCGCCATGATAGAAGGTGGGGGCCTGGGCCGCTACCATCCGGCCGAGGTAGGGCCAGCCCATGTACAAACCGCCAATGGAGTAATTGATATACTGGTGAAGGACGAACTGGAAGCCGTAGCTGCCGCCAAACAATATCTCTCCTATTTTCAGGGCAGGCTGCCCGGAGGAGCATGCGAGGATCAGCGCATACTGAGGCAGCTGGTGCCCGAAAACCGCAGGCGGGCTTACGACGTGCGCAGCATCATCCGGGCCCTGGCCGACAAGGAGAGCGTACTGGAGTTGCGCCCGCACTTCGGCCAGGGTATCATCACGGCCCTACTGCGCATTGAGGGTCATCCTATGGGTCTCATCGCCAATAACCCCCTGCACCTGGGAGGGGCCATCGACAGTGAATCGGCGCAGAAAGCCTGTAGTTTTATGGAATTGTGCAACGACTTTGGCCTGCCTCTGCTGTCGCTTTGCGACACCCCCGGCATCATGGTAGGGCCCGAAGCTGAAAAAAGCGGCACGGTGCGCCATGCTTCCCGACTATTTGTGGTGGGCGCCAGCTTGAAGGTACCCCTCTTTTGCATGGTGCTCCGCAAGGGCTACGGCCTGGGGGCTATGGCCATGGCAGGCGGCAGTTTTCACGTACCCGCTTTCACGGTAGCCTGGCCTACGGGGGAATTTGGGGCCATGGGGCTGGAGGGAGCCGTCAAACTCGGCTTCAAAAGGGAACTCGAGCAGGCCGGCAGCGAACAAGCCCGCCAGGCTCTGTACGAACAACTCCTGGCCAGTATGTATGAAAGAGGAAAAGGCACCAATATGGCCGCTCACCTGGAAATTGATGAGGTCATTGATCCCGCCGAAAGCCGATCATGGATACTTTCGGGCCTGCAGACCTGCATGGCTTCCTGAGGGTTGCCTAGCTCGACTTTAGTACTTTTAAACATCAAAAAAACCCGAAGACTTTATTACTTTAGAAT
>RFHT01000504.1 GCA_003696835.1 Bacteroidota bacterium | reverse complement strand
GGGTAATTTTGGAGAAAAAGGCCGATTTTTGCCCGTTTTCCCTCTCCCCCATGCGCCCGAACTTCCCTATGCCATCCAGTTGCCTGGTGGGAAAGCCGTTATTAACCGTTAATAACGGATAATTCTGTAATACATTGACAATCAACGCTCCCACAGAAAAAAGTTGGGATTACTTTGAGCAAAAAGACCAATTTTGGCCCATTTCCGCCTCGTCGGGTGCCATTTGGGGAATTGGGAGAAATTGTTGGGAGCCGTTGAAAGCCGTTATTAACCGTTAATAACGGATAGTGCCATAACCTACTCACTATCAGCATCCCCCCAGAAAAAAGTTGGAATAATTTTGGGTAAAAAGGTCAATTTTGGCTCATTTCGATCCCCCCCAGGCGCCCCGACTTCCCCCGTGCCGCCCGGCAGGCTGGAGGAGGAAAGGCGTTAGTAATAGTAAGCCCGCTCTATGATTATTTTACCACAATTTTTTTGCTCACTTTGTGTTCCCCCGCGATGAGGTACACGGTGTACTGTCCCGGAGGCAGATCTTTGAGGGAAATGCCCAACTGCTGTTTGCCTGCCGGTATAGAACCACCACGGCGTTTGATGGTCTTGCCCGACTGGGTTTTGATGATCAAACGCACCTGGGTGGGTTTTTCCAGGTAAAACTGTATAGGCAATTTTCCGTTGCGGGCAATCTGACTTTGGGGAAATACCACCGGCCTGTTTTTGGAGGGGATGGGTGGGGGGGCAGGCTTGCTTTTATCTTTGGCTTCGGCAGGGGGAGCACTTGCTGCGGGTGCTTCTCCAGTTTTAGGGGAAGCCGTAGCCACTTGCTGGGTTTCCTCATTGGCGTCGGGCTGCGCTTTGGCCTGAGAACCGGCCACTTGCTCAGCAGGGAGGGGCTTGCCATCGGCCTCTTCACTGCCTGCTGGGGGCTGCGGCTGATGCACAGCTACAGCTCCACTGGAGGCCTGTTCCCCCGTTTCCGCCGGGCTAGCTGCTGCTGCCTGGGCGCCCTCGTCTAATTCCTCCGTCACCAACTCACCGGTGGTAACCTCCACCAAGCGCCCCAGGTCCTGCCCTGCCATGGTGTCCCTTACCACAAAGGGCTCCCGCTCTTTGGGCATCAGCCGGGGTTTGTTCAGGGTAATGCGTTTTTGCAGGGCCTTGTCGCCGGTGGTAAACTTTACCGAATAGGGCGCAAAGGGTGCTCCGCTTTTGTCATGTACCGCACTGGTGAGCTCAAAAATGTAGGTCGTATTGGGGGCAAGCACCTGCACCGGCTCCAGGGTGAGGTTTTTCACCCGTTCATCGGTGGTAATAAATGCCGCCACCAGCGAGTCGGGCTGGTGAGCCGGGTACAGCCGTACCGTAGAATCGTTCAGGGTGGCAGGGTCAACCCCCACGCCATTGGGCAGAATCAGCCGGGCCGACACAAAGGCATTGCGCAGTAGATTTTCGGCCCCGTCGCGCGGAAAACTGCCTTTTACCGAAGGGCTTTGCCCCATAAGGGGCAGGCTCAGCAGCAAAATGCCGCAGCTGGACAGAGCGGCCGGCAAAGGCGAAACACACAATGCCTTTGAAAAAAACTTCAGGGGAAATTTGGCAAGTGAAAAAAACAAAGCTTGTATGATGTTCACTTGAAATTATATTTTTTTAATTGGTGAATAATGACTGTGCATACTTATATAACGACAAATTCCATTATAAAAATATTAAAAATAAAAATTTAATCAAAAAACGAAACAGCATACTGTAAGGTCTGGGCAAAAAATTACCGTCATTTTTTTGGCTTCCCCGGCTTTTTCATCATTTTCGGATGCTAAAACCCCTGAAACTCCCATTTTTTATGTTGTTAGCAATTGATGCGGGCAATACCGACGTGGTATGGGGACTGTACGCCGGGGGCGAGTGGATGCACGTATGGCGCACGCCATCGACCGCATCCTTTGAGCCGGAGTACTTCCTGAGCCGCCTGCGGGCCCGGCTGCAGGCAGCCGGGCTGTCTCCCCGGCATATACAGGCCAGTGTACTGAGCAGTGTAGTGCCCAGGCTCACGCCTGTATTGCTGGAAGTAAACCGCCAACTCACCGGCAGAAATGCCCTGCTGGTGGGGCCCGAGACCTACAAAAAGCTCAGCCTGGCCATCGACAACCCCAATGAAATAGGTACCGACCTGGTGGCCAATGCCGTGGCAGCCTGGCACCGCTTTGGGCAGGCCTGCGTGGTAGTGGATTTTGGCACAGCCCTCACCTTTACCAGCCTGGTGCCTCCCGGCACCATCCTGGGTGTAGCCATTGCTCCCGGCCTGAAAACGGCCATGAAAGCCCTGTTTAGCAACACGGCCCAACTGGTGGAGGTGCCCCTGGAGCTACCGGAGTCGGTGGTGGGTAAAAATACGGTTCACGCCATTCAGGCCGGCATACTGTGGGGCTATGTGGGCCTGGTAAAGGAGCTGTTGCAGCGCAGCTGCCAGGAGCTGGGCAATGACTGCAAGGTGGTGGCTACGGGCGGGCTTTCGGCGGTATTGCATCCCCTGCATACCTACTTCGATGTGGTGGACCCCCGCCTCACCCTGGAGGGCCTGCGACTAATCTATGAGCAGCATGAACAATAAGCTTGGTTTTGGGCAAAAACTGGCCTACGGCCTGGGCGATTTTGGCTTCAACATCTCCTTTCAGACGGTGGCCATTTTCCTCATGGTGTTTTATACCGATGTGCTGCACATTCCGCCGACTACGGCCGGCACCATTTTTTTGGTGGCCTCGCTCTGGGATGGCTTCACCGACCCCATCATGGGCTACCTGGCCAACCGCACCCGCAGCCGCTGGGGCAAATACCGCCCCTACCTGCTGTGGGTGGCCCTGCCACTGGGGGTGAGTTATGTGTTGCTGTTTTACCGGCCGGCCCTTCCGGTGGAG
>RFHT01000503.1 GCA_003696835.1 Bacteroidota bacterium | reverse complement strand
TTGCAGCAGGTATATGCTGTATTTAAATAACTATTCTTCTCAAGAAAGCAGCTTCCTGTTTCAGAAAAGTTAGTAAGAGGCTTCTGACTTCTGTAAACAGGGAAATGCTATTCTTATTAGAAAAATGCCTCAGACTATCCCGAACTCACGTTAGTTTAGTATGCTGGTCTATTGCAATTCCCAGTTTTTCCAGGCTTTCATGATCAATATATAGGTCTTTGTCCGCCGTATCGCACGCATACAACAGCTTGCTGCCAGGAGCAAAGCGGGGAGTAAATTGCTCGATTACCGCAATCTGAAGTTGATTATGTCGCCCAGGTGAAAAGGCCAGTTCGGTTCCGTCAGATAATTGTATCCGATTCTTTCTCAGCTCCCTCCTTTTGCGATATTTCTCCTGTAATGATCCCAACATTTGACGAAAATGCGCAACTTCCGTCTCCCAGTTTGCTGAGCTAAAAGACCTTATGACCCTGAGCGCTTCTGGTGAAAGGCGATAATGGTTATCCTTGCTATTGGTAGGTAAATCTGGATTTTCGGGATTGTGGTTTACAATGCCCGCCTGAATAAACTGGTGAAGGGTTTGCCTTCGAATGGTCTCCCTTGAGTTTTCGGCATAAAGTTTCTCGTAATGCTCCGCAATAAAGCGCAATATGCCGCCATATTTGGGATTTTTTTTACTCCCCACTACCGACATACTCACGGCTTTGGCCATACTCCAATGGTCGTCTTGCTTTAAGTTGCACAAGGCCAACAGGGTTAAGGCCGAACGATCATTTTGTTGCTTCTGAGGAAGTCCTAAAGCCTTTAATATCTGCTTAGCCTCTTCGATTTTACTCATGGCTGGTATGTGGGTTCCAACTGTCGGTTTACAATTTCATTGATCTTTTCCAGCGAAAAATCTTGTAAATCCTTAATGGTATCCCCTATGAGGTGGATGATCTCAAGGGGGGGCAATGGCATTTCCCTCAGTTCGGTTGCACTTACATTTACATTGCCATTAAAAATTCTGAAATAGGTGTCAAACAATCTGCTGTTAAGTAAGGCGCAAAGCCCTATTACTTCCCTGCTATCCAACTGCCCATTAGCCCGGTAAATATAATTCACTTTGTTTTCGACTCCTATGTATTTAGAAGAGGAAAAGCTGGCAAAATAAGGAGCAGCCACTAGTCGATGTTTATCATCTTTACTACTAAATCGCCTGAGCAAAACATAGTTTCTATTCGGGATGAGTACATGGGCCGATTTTTCATTCATGCGAATATATTGGCCCTTGCTCTTTTTATGAACAGGCCACTCCAAAGCCATCTGCTTCACATTGTGCAGCCAGTACAAAGGAGCCACTTTCACGCTCCCATTTTCAAAATATTCACTTATGTGGTCACGGCAGCGAAATGCAACTACCGGACCCGTGGAAATATTGATACCATATTTGGCAAGTTTGCCCGTCCAGCTCCTAAAAATATTCAACACCTTCTCCTCATACTCTGATGTGGGCAAGTACAAAATTTTTTCCTTGGAATGAATGTCGATGATGTGATGCTTAGCAAACGTCTTGAAGTGGGGAGCATGCAGGTCTTTAATTCCTTCGGATGAGGAAATCAAAACACGAGGTTTAGGATGTCTGGTTTTGGTACCTTTAATGATCAAAGTTTCCTGCAGTACTTTATCCCTGCTAAATGTCTCTTTTCGGGAAACAAACAAATGAACCTTCTCCAGATCTATTCTTTTGAAAAAATATTCTCTGAATGCCTTAAAATAACGACCCGCAGCATAGCTTCGCGGAGTGATAAATATCAGTTCCCCATTATCGGCAAGCAGCTTGGCCGCCAAAGCCATAAAAATGGCATAAATGTTTGGATGCCCATTTACCACCACCTTGGCTACTTTTACCCGTTTATCGTCTATGGACAGCTTGAAGTATGGCGGATTAGATATAACAATGTCAAATAAGTCTGTAGGCCTGGCAAATAAATTCCCAACTTCATCAAAGCAGCCAGCCTTGTGCAGAACAAAATCCTCCTTGTACAAGGTAGTATGTATTTCAACCCCTTTTTCTCCTGCCCACTCCTTCAAATACTGAAGAGCGCGTTTAGAAAAAGGAATCAGATCGGCATCCGTTTCATAAGCTACCAGATCAACCTGTTTTAGGTCTTTGTTGGAATGCACAAGATGCTCGACCAAAGCACAGCATAGTACAGCAGAACCACAACCAGGATCCAAAATACGTACAGCATCTCCCTCAAAGTCTGAGTATGTTGCCATCAAAGACGCAATTTCAACAGGTGTAAAAAATTGACCCTGCTCTTTTTTATGCTTCTGGCTTACTGCAGAGGCATAAACCGCACCCAGACGATCCGCAAACTGACTGGGTAATTCGGTTTGCGCCGGTTCTATGCTCATATTTATACTCATATATTGGTCTCAGGAAGAAAACTAAGAAATGTTCTATTTGAACAGCATTTGTTCAATAATAACGATTTCTTCCGCACCTTTCGCAGAATTTTGCGAAAAGTTTTCAACAGGGGTATCCACATCATAATCAGGTGGAATGCTTTTTATTTACAACATTGAGTAATTTCATGCCTACCGAAACACCGTAATGGTGCCCTGCTGCTCCAGCAGCAGCCCGTCAAAGTCCACGGCTTTCATTTGATATACATACACCCCTTCCTGGGCCGTTTGGCCGTTGGGGTAGCTGCCGTTCCAGCGGAAGTCGGGGTCGTTCGACTCAAACATCAGCTTGCCCTGGCGGTTGAAAATGCGGATGTTGAATTGCTGGATTTTATATACCTGCACATAAAACTCGTCGTTGTAGCCATCACCATTGGGGGAAAAAGCCGAAGGTATGTGCACGTGTACAATCTTTTTTACCTCAATTACTTTCTCCATTTCATACTCGCAGCCATTCACATCCACCACCTGTACCTCCACCTTGTATTTGCCCGGGTACTGGTATTCGTGGGCCGGAGCTTCGGCTACGGAAGTCGTACCATCGCCAAAATCCCATAAATAGCGGTCACCATCTATGCTCCCTCCCAGCTCAAAGCTCACAATGGCTGTCGGCATTTCGAGTACCGTATCGCTGGGCAGAATGAAGCCACTGCCCTCCCGGTGAAGACTGGCCTCTATGGGCAGGCGGCGACTGCGGCAGTTTTGGGGTGAAATCACCTCCACATAGTAGGTATAACCCGATACCACCGGCGCTGTAAGGAAATTGAAGCCAGCGTGGAAGGGCTGGGTTTCACTTATGCTCTCATACCACTCCACCGTTCCCAGCCCTACGGGCACCACATTCAACAAGGCCTGGTCGCTAAAGCACACCGTGTCGTGCTGCAATACCGGGTCGGGAGTTTCATAAACAATCTGGGGACGCACCAGGCTGTCGCGGCACCCCTTGTCGGAAATTACCGTGAGCGTAACCGCAAAGGTATCGCCGGTGGCATACAAATGGACCGGAGCCGGATCACTACCGGCCGTATTGCCATCGCCAAAATCCCACTGCCAGCTGTCGATGAAGTCATTGGCAATGTCGCTGCGTATGCTGCTCATGTTGTGCAAATGCGCGGCTTCCCCCAGGCATACATCTGGCTCAGTGACAAAGTCCACATCGGGGGCGGGAAATACCACCACCCGCTGCAGTTGTGTATCCACACAGCCGGTAGTGCTTTCCACGGTGAGCAAAATGTCGTGCGGGCCCGGCTGCTGATACACATGCACCGGCAGGCTGTCGGAGGAAAAG
>RFHT01000502.1 GCA_003696835.1 Bacteroidota bacterium | reverse complement strand
TGAATGGCCACGCTTTTGGCGGTATTTCCTGGAACAAAGGCTTTGCCTTCCCCTTCTTTGAGCTTGCCCAGGGCAGATGCCTGTAGGTCCAGACGCAGCTCAGCTTCGCGGGCTTCCTCGTCGGGACCGTGGCAGGCGTAGCAGCGGTCGGAGAGGATGGGTCGTACGTGAAAGTTGAAATCGATGTGCTCGGGCAGGGCTTCATAGGCGGTGGCCACCTCCTGGGGTAGCTTGGGGCCACAGGCCAGCAATGCCCACAACAGGCAGGTACCGGTCAAAATGGTGCAGGGATACTTCATGGTGTTTGAATCATGCAGGGTCGAATTGCAGAGTCGGCCAATAAGCCGGAACAATTTTGCCACATCTTCCAAGTTAAAAAAAATCTGGGATTTGGGCGTCTTTTGTCTGCGGCTTCCGGCTCATGAAATCGATTGTGTGCCACAGGCATAAAGAAAAGCTATAAATTAGCTCAAAAAATTTGGCCATTATTAAAATCCTTTCACTATTTTTGCCGTAGAATGAGAAAATGTTAAAAAAAACCGGCATATCGCCATTTATATACGCCTGCACCGGCAGATGTACGCGTGTGCGCAGGGCCTCCTGGGCCTGATCATTTCTACATACCCATTCCATTTCTGCCATTCCTGTATTTACCATACATCTACAGTTTTCGAAAGGCACTTTTTTTTAGATTTTTCGCAAAATCAACCCTTCAGCTATTTCTGTATATTTGACTCCAATACGCAACATCCATGAACATAGAAGTTACTGTTGCCGGTGAGCAACACCACGAATATGCCCAGGCCATCTGTGATCTGATAGAGGAAGCTGCCAAAGCAAGGGGAACGGGCATCGCCAAGCGGCAGCCGGCCTACATTCTGCAAAAGATGAAAGAAGGCAAGGCCGTTATTGCTCTGGCCGAAGGCCGCCTGGCGGGCTTTTGCTACATAGAAAGCTGGGACGACAAAAAATACGTGGCCAACTCCGGCCTCATCGTCTCGCCCGATTTTCGCAACATGGGCCTGGCCAAGCGCATCAAGCAAAAAGCCTTCGAGCTTTCGCGCCAGAAATACCCCGATGCCAAGCTATTTGGCATCACCACCAGCCTGGCCGTGATGAAGATCAACTCCCAACTGGGCTACAAGCCCGTTACCTTTTCGGAGCTCACCCAGGATGAGGTGTTCTGGTCGGGCTGCCAGAGCTGCCCCAACTTCGATGTGCTGAGCCGCAACAACCGCAAGCTCTGCCTGTGTACAGGCATGCTGTACGACCCCGCCAAGGAAGAAAAGCAGGCCGTGGAGGAGAAGCCCAAAAGCCGCTGGCAGCTCTTCAAGGCCCACCTGGCCAGGCGGCAGAAAAATCCCATTTTGCAGCGCATCAAAGAGAATTTTTCCAGACCTAAAAACCGGCTGTTGATGAAGCAGTAGCTTGTACGCGGCGATTTCTTCTATGAAGATTCTTGATAAAAAAGGGAACCATTCGGCACCCTCAGATGCCAAAAAAAGCAGTCATTGCGAAGGAGCCGACAGTATGGAGGCGAATGAAGTAATTCTTCTTAATATGTCCTTCGGGCTAAATTTGACAGGCTTGCTCCAGTATTTTTTTCAAAAATACATGTCTATGACCTCTGCGATTGTTACCAGGTTTCAATTTCCCCATTGGAGGAGTGAACAACTCTCCATGAAGGAGTTTATTTATTTTTTTCTCTTTGGTTCTTCATACTTGATCTTGTTACTTTTTTTCAGAAAAAAAGTAACCAAATGGTACATCCCTTTAAGGGAAAAACTTGTTTGCCCAATGCAGCGCGCCAGGCCTCCCATCCCGACAGGTCGGGATGGGCAAACGGCCAGCGCTCCTGGGTGGTTACGCAGGCATCGGCTGCGCCCTTATTTGGGCGCCTGGCTGTTAAGAAAAATAACTACCTGAACTTCAGGTCATATTGTGTTTAATTACTCGACAGATTCCCCAAAAACATGAGCGATAAACCCAAAGTGGTACTGGCATTCAGCGGAGGACTGGACACCTCCTATTGTGTGAAGTACCTGAGCGAAGAAAAAGGGCTGGAAGTGCATTCCGCCATTGTGGATACCGGCGGCTTCTCTGCCGAAGAGCTGGAAGAGATTGCTACCCGTGCCCGGCAGTTGGGTGTGGCCAGCCACCGTACGCTGGATGAGGTGAAGCATTATTACGAAGCCTGCATTCGCTACCTGGTGTATGGCAACATCCTCAAAAACAACACCTATCCGCTTTCGGTCAGCGCCGAGCGGGTGTTTCAGGCTGTGGCCATTGTCAACTATGCCAAATCGTTGGGCGCCACCTATATTGCCCACGGCAGCACGGGCGCCGGCAACGACCAGGTGCGTTTCGACATGATCTTTGATACCCTGGCTCCGGGTATTGAGATCATTACCCCCATACGCGACCAGCAGCTTTCGCGCGAAGAGGAGGTGGCCTATCTGCGCAGGCATGGGGTGGAAATAGATGCGGGCAAGGCGCGTTATTCCATCAACAAAGGCCTGTGGGGCACCAGTGTGGGGGGCAAGGAAACCCTCAATTCCTGGGATTACCTGCCGGAGTCGGCTTATCCTACGCCGGTTACGGCCACTGAAGAACGCATCATAGAGCTGCAATTCGAAAAGGGGGAGCTCACCGGCCTGGACGGTCGGCAGTACGAGCACCCCGTACAGGCCATACGCGAGCTGCAGGCCATTGCCCAGCCCTACGGCATCGGGCGCGACACCCACGTGGGCGACACCATCATCGGCATCAAAGGGCGGGTGGGTTTCGAAGCGGCTGCGCCGCTGATCATTATCAAGGCCCACCACCTGCTGGAAAAGCACGTGCTCACCAAATGGCAGCAGTACTGGAAGGAGCAACTTGCCAACTGGTATGGCATGTTGCTGCACGAGGGGCAATACCTCGAACCCGTGATGCGCAATATTGAGACTTTTCTCACCGATACGCAGCAAAACGTAACGGGCAAGGTGCGCGTACAACTCAACCCCTACCGCTTTCAGCCTCTGGGCATCAGTTCGCCCCACGACCTCATGTCGGCCAAATTTGGTACCTACGGCGAAATGAACCGCAGCTGGAGCGGCGATGATGTGAAGGGCTTTACAAAAATATTTGGCAACCAAAGCAAGATTTTTCACCTTGTGAACGGAGAGCAGGGGGATAGGTGACAGGATGCAGGGGACAGGATGCAGGTGACAGGATGCAGGGGACAGGTTGCCGGTTGCCGGTTGCCGGTTGCAGGTTACAGGTAGCAGATCAACATTAATCAGGGATTGCCAAGGATATCTTGCATCCTGCATCTTGCAACCTGCATCTTAAAAAACACAACACTGAATATGATCAAAACAGGCATAGTAGGCGGAGCGGGATATACAGCAGGGGAACTGCTGCG
>RFHT01000501.1 GCA_003696835.1 Bacteroidota bacterium | reverse complement strand
TTGCTGCCCAGGAAGCCCAGCTTTTTGGTTTCTTCCAACATGAGCCCCCGCCAGCCCAGCTCTTCTCCCAGGCTGGTGACCAGCCCAAAGGTAGGCCCAAAGAAAAAGCCGGCAGCCAGTACAAAAACCACCAAAATCCAAAATTCGGGCGGCATCATAGCTCCGGGATTCCAGCCCATTAAATTGGAGAGATAATGAGATAATTCAGCGGGAAAGGCAGGGTCTCCTTCGCCAAATACCACAAACCCAAAACCGGGAAGGTGGAGCAAATTGCCCAGCAAAAATACCAGGGCGATGACGGAAACCAATATGGCATAAGGCCCAAAAATGCTGGTTAGTATCCATTTGGCTCCAAAATGTTTGCGCGAAAGCCCCAGCTTGCTCAAAGGCTCCTGATACAGCCACTTCTGAACCACTATGGCCGAAATGCCTGGCGCCCAGCTAAGTACCACACTCAGGGCAAGCAGCCCCAAAACCCCCACATTAAACAGATCAGCTACAAAGACGCTGATCCAAATTAACCCAAAGGTGATCGCAAGAAAGGCTGAAATTTTGGAATAGTTCATGAACTAACTGTATTGTTGTTGGCCAGGTACAATATACCCTTCTTTACGATAGAAAGAAAGCTCAAGTTGCTGTTATATCCTAACTTTTGGGGAGAGGGTTAATCTGTTGGGTTTTCAGACTGCTCCTCCGACAAGCGTTTGTAAACAAAGTAGGAATATACCAGGGGTACCAGCGAACACAGCAGCACATAGGTAGTAAACACCACAAAAAATTCTGTGGAGCCAGGCGTTTTGAAAGGCTGCCCCAGCAGGATGTAAAACAACATGCCGATAGAAGCACTCACCCATAGTGCACCGGAAAAACGGTGGGTTTTGACCCACACTTCTTCATTTTCCAGCGTCCAGGGCGTGCGGATCCCCACAAAATAATTGGGCCTGAATTTCCCCATGTAATTGCCCAGTACCAAAAACAGCATGACCACGGCGGTGAAGACTACGGCCGTTACGTTGATGTCCATGCCCAGGGTAACCATCAGGATCATGACAAAGATTAAAAACATAAAGGCCACCATAAGCAGACCAATTTTCTCCAATACCCCTTTGAACTGATTGACTTTCTTCTTGGGGTCGAGACGGGGAAGATAGACCACCAGCAGGTAAGTCAATATGCTCAAACATGGCAGCAGCAGCAGCTCATACCTGGATCCGTAGCGGTCCACTTCGCCTTTGGCGTTCCAATGTACGGGAATCTCCTCGGGCAGCTCGTTCCACACCACTGCCAGTATGATGAAGGGCAGTACCAGCAGGATGGTTACAAGCCAGTGTTTTTTCAGCCAGTTCATAGTATTAATTTTTGAGGTGATCAGTTGATTGCAAATCGAGAATCCATTTGAGTATCTCATCAAATACAGTGGTATTGAGGGAGTAGTGAACGTACTGCCCCTTTTTCTCAGCCAGGACCATATCGGCCTGCTTGAGAATGTCCAGATGATGAGAGATGCTGGGCTTGCTCATATGAAAGGCATCAGCTATCTCGCCCGCAGTCATATCTTTTTCGCGCAGCATTTCGAGTATGCGGCGTCTGCTGGGGTCATTCAATGCCTTAAAGAGCACATTCATGTTTACAATTATACATTTAGTTAATTAGGTAATTATCTAAATACTGGTACGCAATGATAAGGAAAATGGTTTGAAAAAAACAGCGAAAAGGGAAAATTATTTTTGCGGGATTCTATGCCATTAAAGTTCCAGTACTTCCCGTATTTGGGCATACATGCCGGGTTTGAGGCTCCTTTCGAAAATGCTGTGCACCCTTTCCAGCATGGCGGCAGGCTCACAGTCTTCGGAGGTGAAGCCTACAAAAGTGGGGTAAAAATCCTGTTTCAGACTCAGCTTTCGAGTACTGAAAATGAGGATATTGTGCACATTGAGGTTGGCATGGGACACATTTAGTCGTTCTACGGCTTCCAGAATAGAGACGATGAGTTTGAGGTCTTTGCTTTTGAATGCTTTGAGGGAGGCTTTTTGGGGGAGCTTGAACCTATAAAAGAAGTGATCGAGGGTATGCCCTTTTATGTAGGGACGGGTGTAATAAAAGCCCTCTTTACAGGCTATGAGGCCGCTTTCCAAGCCGTAGTACTGTTTCTCTTTTTCAAAAATACGGAGAAAGCGCTTTTTCTGTGCTGCCTGGCTAAATTCCTCGTGGGTGAGGTACTTGATTACCTTTTTTGATTGACTCAGTTTGTCGATGACTTCAAAGGTATTGAATTCAATTCCGTCACAACCTCTTACCAGGTTAAACTGTTGAAAAATAGACCTTTCAGCAACGGGAATTTTTTGGAGTATGGCCACTTCTCCCAATGGGAACCCCAGCCTGCCGAGCCAGGATGCTTGCTGCTGCTCGTTTGTTGGCAGGGTAGCAACCAGTTCGGGTGAAGGCTCAGCAACTGTATCTGTTTGCTCGTCCAATTCTTTGTGGCCGTCTTGCTCAGGTACAGGACTTTCGGTGGGTTTTTGAGGTGCTGCTGCTTTCTCCAGCTGTTCTTGTTTGAGCTGCTCCTGTTCGAGCTGCTGTTTTTGAACCTGAGCAGCGATGAGGTGCTTGTTATCCGGACTCTTTACATGATGACTGCCATTAGCAATTGGTTTTGTGGAATAGGGGGAGGCTTCCTTTGCAGAAGAAAGGTCGTTGCCATTTGGTTGAACGGCAATTATTTTTTGTTCAGTCTGGACGAAATGGATTAACCCTTTGACGATGAGTTTCCAGCTCGCTTTTACTTTGGCCGTATTGTTGATTTCCAGCCAGCTAGCAAGCTGGAGGTTTTCTTCGAGAAACTCCCTGATGATTCCCTTTTGCAGGCATTCTCCCAGAAGGATGATGCTGTTTACGCCCAGCATTTCCAGCTTGGTTTTGTCGAGCCATTCCTTAAATGTTTTTTGGTAAACCGTCATGGGATCTTCCACCACCAGGGAACTTCTGCCCACTTCCAGGCGCATGCGTGCAGCTCCAGAGGTTTTGTCCAGCACGAAGGTATCTAGGGGTGGGTGCTTTTGTATTTGTAAGCGCAGGGCCTGGCGGTCTTCCTCGGAGAGGCTCAGTCCCATATTTCCGAACTCATCTTCAAGGGCTTGCAAGAGGCTGTTTGCGCTGCCGGGTATGCCTACCCGTTGGATGGGAACAGATTTGCTGCCACTTAGCCCGTCATCGGGGTGATAAATATAGATCAGGCTGGGAAAACCATCCAGGGCTTCGAGCAACACACAGGGCTCTTCCAGTACGGGTTGTTGGAGATTGAGACCCCTGAGGTAGGCAAGATGGAGGGCTTCGTTGTGTACAACCTTGAAAGAAGGGGTGCTGTTGTTTTCCAGGCTTGAAGTAATGGTCGAAATGATCTGTTTTCCCTGAACAGAACTGTACATTTCAGCAGGAAAAGAAAGACATACCGGGATGATACGCCCCAATTGAAATTTATTCCTCTGGGCATATTTCAGGTAGGCCTCAGTAATGGGTTGCAGGTGTTGATCAAAGACAGCCGTAATCCTTTTACCGGCATAATCTATATGAGGCTTGCGGTTGAAGCGCAAAAATTCTGTGATTTTGCCCCTCACGCCTACCCAAAGCTTTTTTCTAGTGAATATTAAACATATCATGAGTTTCTAGCCTGAGCTGAAATTGAATATTTCAACAACCATACCAGTTATTGAGATGCATAGCACATTATGCAAAAATACCAAAATTATATTATTTTTTCTGATATTAGTTTAAACTGAGTTGATTTTCAACTGTTTGGGTAATTTGCGTGATTGTTTTGCGTAAATCTTATATATACCGTAATTTCGGGATAGTCTGAGGCATTTTTTTAATACAAAATCCAGTATAAATTGAAATTCGATACCTATTCAGCATATACCTGCTGCAAAAAAGGGAGAATACCCTAATAGTGCCTTTATTGAGCATGTATGCATGAAACCTTGTTTTTGTCAACCACCCCCCGGCCCCTCGTTGACTCACGGATCTGCTTATTTTTTTAAGGCGTTTGCGATCCCTTCGGGATTGTTCACTAGTTGTTTGTTATTTAAGGCGTTCACGAGCCCGTTGGGGTTGTTCACGGGTTGTCTATTATTTATGGCGTTCACGAGCCCTTCGGGGTTATCCCTGCCAC